>DASZWE010000726.1:0-2704 GCA_035546735.1 Puia sp. | reverse complement strand
AAGATGCCGCACACACAGGATGCCCGCAATGCTATCGAAGCGTTACTGAAAGGTCAGGAGCCGCCCGTCGCTACCACCAAGGTGTTTGGCTGCAGCATCAAATGGAGCGAGAAAAGCGATTGGAGGGTTAAGGTGCGGGAGGAGTGGGCCAGGGAGCCCGTCAAGCTGGACACCATCGATGTGACGGGGCTCCAGGCATTGGTAAAAAACAATTCGGATAAATTACGGTTGATCAATGTATGGGCCACCTGGTGCGGGCCTTGTGTTACGGAGTTCCCGGATCTGGTGGATATAAACCGGATGTACCGGCGCAGAGATTTTGAATTCATCACGGTCAGCGCGGATGATCCTTCCAAAAAGAACAAGGCGTTGAAATTTCTTCAGGATCAGATGGCGTCGGGGACCAATTATATCTTCTATATCGACGATAAGTACAAGCTGATCGAAGCCATCGATCCCCATTGGCAGGGCGCGCTACCCTATACGCTGGTAGTTCAGCCGGGGGGAAAGATCATCTATGCCAAAGAAGGGCCTATCGATGCGGCGGAACTGAAGAAGGTCATCGTGGATGATCCGGCTATCGGGAGGTATTATTGAGCAGGGGTTCGGTTGACGGGGGCGGTGCTGGCAGGCGCGGGGCTAATGGGAGTGGGGGCGGTGCTGGCGGGAGTGCCGGCCGGGGTTGTGCTGACGGGAGTGGAGGTGGTGCGAGCGGGTGTGCTGTTGGCTGGTATCCCGGCGGGGTGCGGCTCTTCCTCCTCCTTATCCTCCGTCTGTTCCAGCTGATCGCCTTTTTTGGTATGGCCGGCCCGGACCTTTGGGTTTTCCTGTGAGCCGGTGATCTTTACCGGTATGCCGATGAGGCCAAAAGGCGGGAGGCCTACCCGGAACTGGAGATTGAGCCGTCCGTCCAGGGATGCCTGTCCCTCCATACGAAGCCGGAAGGCGGAGACTTTCATACGGGTGCGGGGCAGTGTAATGATATTATTGTTGATCGTTGTTTTGATGTCGACCTTGGAAAGGTCCGGGTCTGTCACATCCTTATTTGTCTCCTTACTGACGGCGCTAAAAATTTTCAGGCCTTTGACTTTGACTTTGGCGATGGACAGCACGCCGCCACCTTTCAGGGACGGGTATAAGGGATGCATATTGCCGTCTAATTTGCCGGCGAGCTGGTAGTCGAGGGAGATGATGCCCCGGGCCTTTGCGGCAGAAGCAGCCAGGTCGTGAAAGATCTTTACTTCCCTGTAGGCTCGTTGCACGTCGAAGTCTTTTGCTTTGATGGTATAGTCGAACCGGGCCCGCGTGGGGGACAGGGGTTTGTAAGAGGCGTTCATTTCCACGGGAGCACCGATAAGTGTAAAGCGTGTGGTATCCAGCCGGAGCATCCCGCTGTCGATGCTCACGCCGCCGGCAAAATCATTCAGGTCTATGCCGTTGTATCGTACTTTCTTTACTTTGGCGTTAAGGCTGATGGAAATTCCGGAAGGGATCAACACGACTCCTGTCTGGCCGGCGGGAAGGGAAGCGCTAACGCTGACGGGTGATCTGGTGGAACCGGCGGGTGATCCTGCGGCAGGTTTGTAGGAGGCAAAACTTACGTTGCCGGATGACGGTGCGGGTCCGGCGTCGTTCGCGAATGCCATAAACTCGTCGGCGAGCACATAGTCGCTATGGAGGTCAAAATGACCCGTGACAGGCGGACCTTTGTCCGTCATATAGCCCATGATATTGGACAACCATCCATTGAGAGAAGCATTGGTCTTTCCATAACGCACGTCAAACTGGTCGAACCACATCTTGTCCTGGTCGAATCTGAAAAGCCCTCGCTTTATGAGAAAGGGCAAAGGGAAGAGCTCGGAGCTCAGCTGCAGGTCTCTGACTTTTAAGGTACCCGAATTATACAGTCTGTCGTAGTGACCGGTCTGCGCATCGCTTTGTCTGCCTTTCAATGCGAAGTTGGCCTGTACGAGCCCTTTCACGTCGTAACCTTTGATAGCAAATACCTGGTATATCTTACCCAGGTCGAGCAAGCCACGGGATCTGATGTCGTATTTCAGGTTCTGAAAATTCCGCAAGTCGGCCCGCAGCATAAAGGGTTGGCCCTCCAGTAGAAAGGAAAGGGGTGTTATCGACACTGCTGTACTTTTCAGCATGCCGCTGGTGTTGGAGATGTGGGCGCTGACCTGTATATTCTCGAGGGGGTGCGGATAGTATTTTGTCTTGAGTTTGCCACTCGTGAGCTTCAGGTCAGCGACGGTGATCGGGAATAATTTACGGGCGGGGTGGAAGTTTCCGTATGTCGATAGGTTGACCGACAGGTCTCCGCCCAGCTCCAGGCTGTCCATGGGTATGGCTTTTTTCAGATCGGAGAGGTTGAATACGGCGCGCAGACTGGCGTCGACGGGAAAATCACGGGCATTGCCCAGTTTCAGGAAGCCCTTTATATAGTTCCCCAACAGGGCGGCATTGATATTCCGCAGGTCGATGCGTGTATTCCTGTAATCGTTGTCGGGGCATAAGGCGTCCAGGTTGAAGCTGATGTCCTTCACCGCCTCGGGCAGGGAGGCATATTTAAAGTAGCCGTTGCTCAGTGCGCTGTGGATCGTGAAGCGGGGAATGCTGGTAACTACCGTATCGTAGGTAGTCTTCCGGAGTCCGACATGACTGACAATCTTCGTGCTATACTGGCCTTCGGCGTCGG
>DASZWE010000725.1:0-4312 GCA_035546735.1 Puia sp. | reverse complement strand
CTGCTGAACAGGGAGGTGGAGCAGGAGTTCGTTCCCATGAGCCTTTACCATGGTCTGGGTATGATGGTATGGAGTCCCCTGAGCAGCGGCTTTTTAACAGGCAAGTATACACGTGAAAATCCCGCTCCGGCGGACAGCCGTCTCAACACTTTCGATCTGGGGCTTTTCGACAGGGAGAAAGCGTATGACGTGGTCGACAAGGTTAAGGACATCGCCCGTGCTCATCAGACGTCTGCCATCGCCGTAGCCATTGCATGGCTGCTCACCCGGCCTGTAGTATCCACCGTGATCATCGGCGCTTCCAGGATCGCCCAGATGGATGATAACCTGGCTGCGGCAGATCTTACTCTGACGCCGGACGAGATAGAGCTATTGGATCAGCTGACCAAACCCGAAGTGCGCTACCCCAATACTTTTATAAATAACCAGGACAGCGTGCTCAGGGCAGCAAGGAAGTTTGGGAAATAGGCTTACGCCTCATATACGTATATCGTGGAATCATTATCGTCCGGCATAAAGTAAGCCCGGATCCTGTCATCCGGCATCAGCTCAAAAAAGCTGGGATTCTGTGTCATGACGGCCCCGGTGACAGGGGACCACAGCTGAACAGGCACCTGGTGTACAGGCAGCCCTTTTTCCAGGTCGACGATCTCCAGTCCTCCCAGGGGCATTGGCTGACCGCCCGGTCTTTTATAGGACGATAGCCCGGTATACAGCATCTCCTGTCCCCCCAGACATTGATTGTCCTGGTAGTCGATATAGAAGGCGTGATTGAGCAGGGCGGCATCCTTGGGCGCAGCCAGGGGCGTACGGACATTCCCGTTGTCATCCAGCTCCCATTTGTAAAACTTCCGGGAGCCCCAGCTGATGCCATGCAAGGTATTCATATCCTTATTGCGCGCGATGGCGCCGATATGATCCTCCCAGCGGAACATCTCTTTTAACTCCTTTTTGGTGGGGTCAAAGCGATAGATGATGGCCTGGCTGTCCGGGCGATATTCGGCCGCCGCGATCCAGATGTACTGACCATCGAAGTCGATGCCGCTGGGATGATAGATGCTTCCCTCCCCAATGGCTATATTGTCCATCAGATTGCCCGCGCTGCCGATCCGGAACAAATGTCCCTTGCCCGTGGTGCGGTCCAATAGGCCGTCGGGAGTATTCCCAATCTCGACAGAAGAAACCCAGAATTCATCTCCTATTCTCACCATTCCCTGGCAATGAAAGGTCTTAAAAGCTACTTTGATCCCCGTGATAAGCGTCCAGGTCGTATTGCGGGTGAGGGTCTTCAGACGTGCGCTCAGGGGATCTTCAGCCATCCGGGGAATTCCCGCAGACAGTGGACGGGCATTGAGGACGGAAGGGAGGCAAAGAGCGCCTGCGGGAAGTAGGGTGCGTTTGATGAACTGTCTTCTGTCTGTCATCCTTGGGTATTTATATTGCAAATTAACTATTGGGCAGGAAGGCTCGTCTATCCATATCGCCCCATCGTCGACTCATCCTCCCCGTTGCCGGTACGGTGATAGAACTTCACAGTATGTACAAAACACAAACGGTAAATAAGGTCCGCCGGTTGCTACACATCCTTATGTTCCTTCCTGCCATCATCGGAATTGCCGTGGCCGTCCGCAGGACCCTGGTCCTGGCCAGGCTGATGGGTTCTTTCAATCCTCCGGGTATGGCGGGTACGGCAAAAAATGCGCCTGCTTTTGACGATGGGTTCGGCCGTCATCCTATCATTACGTTAATTCATATATTGCCGGGCGTCCTTTTCATGATCCTGGGGCCATTACAATTCATGCCCGGCATCCGTCGCCGGTACCGTCGGTTTCACCGCCTCAGCGGTAGGATCTACATCATAGCAGGCTACATTATTGGTATCTCGGCCCTGTATATGCCTTTTGTCCTTCGCCCTATCGGGGGACTCAACGAGGCGGCCGCTACCACCCTGTTCGCCATTTTATTCCTCGTTTCGCTGAGTAAAGCATGGTGGCATATAGCGGGCCACAGGTCCGCTGCCCGAAGGGCCATCATTAGCCGTTTTCGGCCATGGCCGAGTGTAACGAAGGCCTGTATTTTTCATGTTAATCCGGAGGCCGAAAATATCGTACATAAGCAGGTGGCGCTGCACCGGGAGTGGATGATCAGGGCTTTCTCCATCGGACTGGCGGTCGGCACTATCCGCCCGATCGTAGCGCTGTTCTTTGCCTTCTCCGGATTGTCGCCGCAGACATTCTTCGGAACGGCCTTCTGGATCGGATTTACGCTACAGCTATTAGCTGCGGAAATATGGATCAATTACAGCCGGACATCGATCAGCCCTTCCTTTTCACAGGAGCTTTTTTAGCAGGCGCCTTGGATTTGGGCCGTTCCTTTGTGAGCAGCAGCTTAGGATGCTCGCTTATATAGGTGCCTCCATGTTTCAGCCGGCCCTTGCCATTCCGTCGGGTCCAGAATACCAAAGGCAGTTGTATAGGATGTCCCTTGTCGTTGTAATAGCTGACACTGAGCCGGACGTCGGAGCCTCTTCCGAATTTGTCGCCTCCGACAAGCCCCAGCGGCGTACCGGCTTCAACCGACTCGCCAGGATGGACAAAAGCGCCGTCCTTTTTGAATACGCCATACTGGCCGAACGTACAATCCCCATGAACGATCTCTACATAATTCCAGCTGTCCGTAGCCGTGGTGCCTGCATCATTTTCGGAGCTGCCGGTATATACCGCCGTTACAATGCCCCGCCGGGCAGCGAAGATCGTGTCTTCTTGCTTCATCCGCAGACGAACGGCAAACCCGCTGTCCCGCCCCGCCTCGCCAGGCATCTTGTTGATCTCATAAACCTGGGTCTCTTTCCCCGGCGAAATAGGCAGCAGGTACGTGAAGCCGGTATCGATCTTTGGATCAAAACAGCCCTTCCGAAAGCCTGTCTTATATTTTACCTGTATGTCGTCCGAAGACTTTACAGGGCTGACGGTAAATAATTTGTTGACGCCTGGCTGCACCTCCGCCACATAAGGCAGCGTATGATCCGACTTGGCATTCTGAAAAGTGGTGAACTCCACCGAGACGATATAGGTGCAAAAAGCATGGTTGTTGCAGATGAAGAACAGGTTGCCCTTGCTGTCCCGGGTATAGCTGACTTCGACAGTCCGTTGGGAAAATACAGAAGAGGATAAAAGAAGGGATAGAAAAAGCAGGATGGTGCGCATCGTAATCTTTTTCTAAAAATAAGAAGTTTTAGCGCTTCGCGGCCGTCCATTTCTCATAACAGGCGATGGCCTCTTCTTCCAGCAGCGGTCCCGGCACCGTCATCGACCTTCCCCCCTCCTCCAGCAGCCGCCGGGCAGACATGTTCGGCCTGTAGCTGTAAAATGCTCATTGTCCCAGATACGTCACATGGGCCGCAATCGCCACCCACCGGCCATGCCGTTTTTCATAAATATCCAGGTAGCTGGTACGCCCCGGCACTTCCTTTCCGTTGGCATTGTCTATCGCGACAAAGCTGGCCTCCGCGAATACCAGCGCCGTATTTCCCACCAGCCTGACCTCCGCCCGGTCCACCTTGCTGGTTTTCACCTGCTGATCCGGGGACGCCATATTCTTCAGGATATCCTGTTTGCCTATCCGGGAGCCATTGGGTGTGATCATGATCAGATCATCCGCCAGGATCCTGTCCATGGTGGCGGTATCTTTGCCGGGATAGGAATGTATCCAATCCTCGTTGAGCTTTTTTACGGTGTTGATGTCATCGGAGGCCGTCTGCGCCCATGAGGCCAGGCCGGATAAAATGCAGCAGGAGAAGATAAGGAATTTCATAGCACAGCGTTTATGGATAAAGTTAATCCTTTCGCCGGAGTTCTGGAAAATGATTAACTTGACGGCCGGCCAAACCTCCTTGCATGAAAAGACTGACCTCTTTTGCATTATGCCTGCTGCTCCATCTTGTTTGTTTCGCACAGCACGCCAGTCCGCATATCTCCCTTCCCCATTCCACTCCTGCTGGCCTTGAGCTGGACATTTTCAGCCTGGCACTGAGCCAGGATACGTTCAAAAAAGGCACGTTTACCATCCCCCTGGACAAGCAGGGCTCTGCGTTTTATACCGTTGCCCTGGACGAGCCCGTAATGGCAACGCTGTTTGTCAGTAACTTCGATTCAGCCCGCCAGACACGGCTCTATGAACTTTATCTGTCACCGAACGACGACCTGCATTTGACCATCGACCCGCTGTCCAAAAGCTCCGGGGTCACGGTAAACGGCAAGGGCAGTGAGAACAATGCTGCCGATATCATTAGCTTTCATTTCGGCAAAGATCT
>DASZWE010000724.1:0-12198 GCA_035546735.1 Puia sp. | reverse complement strand
GCCTTTTTTTCCGTGTACATATAGCCTGTGACAAAGAAGAAGTCATAACATACGCCGTGGAGAATGATGCCTGCATACAGCATCCATTCGGCTGGCCCGATATTTCCATAGGCAAAACAGATATAGCGGAGTATCCAGGCTGTCATGCCCAAAAGGAGCATTTTTTTTACGCCGATGCTGTTGAAGAGGAAGGGAATGGCCATGATGAAAAGACCTTCGGATAGCTGGCCCATGATCATTTTGCCGGCGGCATTTTTCATGCCCAGTTCATTGAGGAAGGGGTTGGCAAACCCGTAGTAAAAGGAAAGGGGGATACAGACCAGGATGGCAGCTATAAAGAAGATGAGATAAGGTTTGTTCCGGAAGAGAACGAATGCTTCTGTACCCAATGAGGCGGAGGCATCGGTGGCGACGCCTTTTGGAGGTGTATTGGGAAGAAAGAAGCTGACCAGGCCAAGCAATAACGAGGCGCCTGCAGCCAGGTGAAAGGTAGAGGAGGACTTTTCCCAGCCCAGGTTGCCGACGAGCAGTCCTGCCACGATCCACCCGATGGTGCCGAAGACGCGGATCCAGGGAAATTGTTTGCCGGGATCGTTCATCTGGTAAAAGGCTACGCTATTGGACAGCGCGATGGTGGGCATATAAAGCAGGGAATAAAGCAGGATGATCCAGAAAAAAAGATCATTGTTATGAATGGAAGGAGTCAGAAAAAGGAGTATGGCGCCCAACAAATGCATGACGCCCATGATCTTTTGCGCCGCGAAATAGCGGTCGGCTACCATGCCGATAAAGAAAGGCGAAACCATGGTGGCGATAGCCAGAGCGCTGTAGGCCATACCTATCTCCTTGCCGCTGGAATGCAGGTTCTCACCCATGTAAGTACCCATCGTGACATACCAGGCACTCCAGATAAAATATTCGACGAACATCATGAATGCCAGCTGAACGCCTGTAGTTGTTTTCATTGTTGCTGCAAATTAATATGTGCGCTAATGTCTGTCCTTCCGACGAAACACGTACCGCGTTTCATAGAAGTTAGAAAAATCGGGACAATTTAAGCGTTCATGCCGGACTAAAGAAAAATGTTTGGAATAAATATTTTTCAAACCCTTTATCTTGCACCTTGAACACAGTATGAGAACATTCGAAGATACATACCGGCACAAAGGTCTGCGCAAACAATTGGTGGACAATATCCGTCAAAAAGGCATTACGGACGATCGGGTGCTGGACGCCATCCAGCAGATACCCCGGCATTTTTTTATGGATTCGGCCCTTGACAAGACTGCATACGAGGACAGGGCTTTTCCCATAGGGGAAGGGCAGACGATCTCGCAGCCATATACAGTGGCTTATCAAACACAGCTGCTTGAAGTGAAACCTTTTGAGAAGGTGCTGGAGATAGGTACAGGCAGCGCCTACCAGGCCAGCGTACTGTCGGAGATGGGAGCGTTGGTATTTTCGATCGAGCGGCAGAAGAAGCTGTTCGAGGCCAATAAGACCTTTCCCTATTTGAAGAAGTACCGCAATCTCAAGCTTTTTTATGGGGATGGGTTCGAGGGATTACCTACCTATGGTCCTTTTGACAAGGTGATCGTGACCGCTGCGGCGCCCTTTATCCCGCCCAGGCTGGTAGAGCAGCTAAAGCCGGGAGGCAAGATGGTGATACCCGTGGGGGAAGGGCAGGTGCAACGGATGTTGCGGCTCACCCGACAAGAAGATGGCGGAGTGACAGAGGAGCTTTTCGACAATTTCTCTTTCGTGCCGATGCTGGAGGGTAAAAATCATTGATGTCTGGCTGGCCTATAGGAAAGCCACCACCTGCCGCAGGACATCTCCATCCCGGTAGATCTTACGATGTCCCAGCCCTTTTGTAGTGACCCACCGGATGTTAGGATGGCCGTCTTTTTTTACGGGCAGCATATCTTCCAACGGAGTGATGTCATCGTCTTCGTCATGCAGCCACAACACGTCAGCCTTGATCCCATGCAGGGCCCGGCGCAGGGAGAACCAGGAAAAGGGGCGGCCGGAGTGATGGTATGCATATTCGTCGAATGAGGTTCGCACTTCGGCATCCAGCTCCAGCATTTGAAATAACCTATCCACGGCGGAAACCATTTCCACCGGCGGGGATATCAGGACCAGGCGGGTGGTCCCGTCGTGGGGGATGGATTCCAGGAAGAGGCTAAGGGCCATTCCTCCCAGCGAGTGTCCCATAAAGGAATGGATGGGACCATAGCGATCGTGGATGGTACGGATCATATCCACGTACAGCGGCAGGGTGATCTGCCTGCCGCCGCTCCGGCCGTGAGCAGGCGCATCGAAGGCCAGCACTTCATATCCTTTTTTTAGACACGCATTGACATATTGTTCGAAATTGCGGGATGAGGATTCGAAGCCGTGTGCGATGAGCACTTTTTCAGAACAGGCCGGAGGGGTGTTGTCCGGGGGACAGAAATTTGTGCGGGTGGACCTCTGGTGTGGTAACCATCGATGGCCGCGAACAGGATGATCATCCAGGCGAAAAGAAAGCTTTTCTCCTTTGTCGAACAGGGAAGGGAGCTTTTTCCCGGACTTGCGGCGGGGCGTACAAAAAAGAGAAAAGGCCTTCTTCGCCGCCTGCCGTGGGGATACGAGGGTCAGGATATGCAAATGGGCGCGTACGTAGCCGATAGCCAGTTTTTGCTTGAGCTTCATAGTGAACCACAGGTTTACAGCCCGATGGGCCAAAAAACAAAGATATGCAGATCGTAATCATAGGTTCAGGGAACGTAGCTACTGTATTGGGCGGCAAGCTGCACGAGGCGGGTCATCGGATCGTGCAGGTGTTCAGCCGCCGGCCGGAACACGCCATGCGGTTGGCCAAGGAGCTGGAATGCGAATATGTAACCAACTGGGTTAATATCAATCATGCCGCCGACTTTTATATAGCGGCACTCTCGGACGACGCCCTCCGGACATTTGGCTCGGAGATATCCCTGCCTGGAAGGCTCGTCGTACATACAGGCGGCGCTGTGCCTAAGGAAGTGTTATTAAAAGTGAGCGCCAACAGTGGTGTCTTGTATCCCTTGCAAAGCCTGCGCAGAGAACTGCGACCCTATCCGGAAATACCGCTGCTGGTGGATGCGAATCTTCCGGCCGACCTGGACAGGATACTCGATGTTGCCCGAAGCATCAGCGGGCAGGTGCAGGCGGCGGATAATGATACCCGTCTGAAGCTGCATTTGGCGGCGGTGCTGGTAAACAATTTCACCAACCACCTTTATGTGCTGGCAGAAGAATATTGCCGCAAGGAGGGAGCTGATTTTAACATGTTGCTGCCCCTGATCCGGGAGACGGCCCTCCGGCTGTCCGGGATACCGCCCCGGGATGCGCAGACGGGACCTGCGATACGGGGGGATGAGGCCACAATCGGGAGGCATTTGGAGCTGATAGGCAACTACAAGGATATTAAGGAAGTATATACATTGATCACCCGTCAGATACAGGAGGAAAAATAGGGAGAATTCTCCACAAGGGCGGCGGAGACGCCTTGAACGGAGGTCAGCCATTAAATTTTCCAGGGATTAACCTAATTTGCACCCCTGCCAGGGGCAGGAAAAGAGAAAACGACAGGATAAGGAATAAACCAATCAGCTATGAGTGTTCTTGAAAAATTCAAGTCGATCAGCACTTTTGTATTCGATGTGGACGGTGTTATGACGGATGGTAGCGTCCAGGTGACGGATGACGGACAGCAATGGAGAACGATGAATACGAAAGACGGCTATTCCCTGCAGCTGGCTATCAAGAAAGGCTATCGTATACTGGTGATCTCGGGTGGACAGTCGGAGGGCGTCCGGCTGCGTCTGCAGGGGCTGGGTATACAGGATGTTTTTCTGCATGTGAAGGACAAAAAAGAAAAGCTTTTGTCTTATATGGAGGAACACGGTCTGAAGGAGAGCGATATGTTGTATATGGGAGACGATATCCCTGATTATACGGTAATGAAACTGGTAGGGCTGGCCTGCGCGCCCGCAGATGCCGCGCCGGAGATCCGGCATATTGCGGCTTATATCTCCTCTTTTAACGGAGGACATGGATGTGTTCGGGATGTTATCGAAAAAGTCCTGAAGCTGAATGGTCATTGGGAACTGGATACGGCCATTGCCTCTAAATAATCGAAAAATTATCCTATATGGTCCGGTTGCTCGGCGCTTTTTTCAGACTGATACGCTGGCCGAATCTTGTTTTTATCGCACTGACGCAGGGGTTGTTCTATTACTGCATCATGCTGCCTGATTTCCGTTCAGGCGGCATAAACTATGTGAATGTCCTGCAGCCGCGATGGTTCTACCTGCTGACGGTGTCCTCTGTCCTAATAGCAGCGGCGGGGTATATTATCAACGATTATTTCGATCTGAATATCGACCGGGTGAACAAACCGGACAAGCTGGTAGTGGACAGGATCATCAAAAGACGCTCGACCATCCTCTGGCATTGGGTACTGTCGGGACTTGGTGTCGCTATCGGAGCCTATGTGAGCCTGAAGACGCGTAATCCGTTTGCAGGTCTTGGAAATCTCGCTTGTGTGATCCTGTTATGGTTCTACAGTACCACTTTTAAAAGGAGGCTGTTGATCGGCAATGTGATCATATCCCTATTGACGGCCTGGGTGATCCTGGTATTGTATATGGCTGAATTCAGGTTGGCGGTATTCAGGGACCCCGTAGTGCATGGTTTGTTGTCGAGACTTTTCAAATTTGCCATCCTTTACGGTGGATTTGCTTTTATCATATCGCTGATACGCGAGGTTATAAAGGATATCGAGGACCTGCCGGGTGATGAGCGCTATGGGTGCAGGACCATGCCCATCGTATGGGGAGTGAATGCCGCCAAGGTATTTGCGGCCACCTGGCTGGTAGTCCTGATCGGCAGCCTGGCTGTCATACAGTTCTATGTACTGCAAAATGGCTGGTGGATCATTCTCCCGTATTGCGCTATCCTTATCATACTTCCTTTGATATGGATCCTGAGGGGGCTTTATCGGGCGACGACCACAGCGGATTATCACCTGCTGAGCACCTATATCAAAGGAGTAATGCTGGCAGGCATATTATCAATGATCTTTATAAAAATCGTATAGGATGAAAGAACGTATTGTACTCGCTTCCGGGAGTCCCCGGCGCAGGCAGCTATTGGAATGGGCGGAGGTAGATTTTGAAGTGATCGTATCGGATGCTCCGGAGACATATCCGTCCGGACTGCCGGTGGGGCTGGTGCCTATACATATTGCCCGTAACAAGGCGCTGGCTGTGAAAAAACAGGTTTCCCCGGACCGCATTGTATTGGCGGCGGACACGGTAGTGGTATTGGACGGGGATATTATCGGCAAGCCCGCGGACAGGGAGGATGCTATTGGAATACTGAGCCGTCTGGCAGGCCAGCAGCATGAGGTGATCACGGGAGTGATCCTGTCCGGCGGGAAAAAAGAGATAGCCTTCGCCGAGAGCACGGAGGTATATTTTCATGAGCTCACGCGACAGCAGATCGAGAACTATGTAGACAAGTACCGCCCTTATGACAAGGCCGGCGCATATGCTATACAGGAGTGGATAGGGGTGGTGGGCATCCGTGGTATCGAGGGCGATTTCTACAATGTGATGGGGCTGCCCGTCAGCCGGGTAGTGCAGGAACTCGGAAAGTGGTGAGCCATGAAAGAGTCATTATTACAGTGGATATGGCAGTATCAGTATTTCACCGCCCGTGATCTGCAAACTGTTCATGGCGAGCCATTGCAGGTATCCTCTCCCGGACAGCCCAATATACACCAGGGACCTGATTTCCTGGACGCCCGGATAAAGATAGGGGATACCTGGTGGGCGGGCGCCATCGAGCTGCATGTTGCGGCATCCGACTGGGAAAAGCATGCCCACCGGAGGGATAAAAATTACCGGAATGTCATATTGCATGTGGTATGGGTAAATGATACCGAAGTGCCGGCTCTCTCCGATGAGCGAGCCATCCCAACCCTGGTGCTGGAGCATCGGATATCCCAATGGCTGCTGCGACAATATGAGGCGTGGATGAAAAGCCGGGACCTGGTGCCCTGTCAGCAACAGCTGAAGGAGGTGGATGAGAAGGTCTGGGAGGCCTGGAAAGCACGGCTGGCGGAACATCGGCTGCAGCGAAAGATGGGCTTTATTGCGGCTGACCTCAAGGTGAATCATCAGCATTGGGAGGAGACTTGCTGGTGGCTGATGGCAAAGACTTTTGGAGGACCCGTTAACGGGGCGGCATTCGAGATGATAGCCAGGAGCCTGCCGCTGGCGACGCTGGCCCGACTGGGTGAAGATCAGCTGGAGGCCCTGTTGCTGGGACAGGCAGGGTTGCTGGAAGCTGTGTTCCAGGATGAGCATCCCAGGAGGCTACAGGAGGAATTCCATCATTTGAAGGTCAAATACGCGCTATCCGCTCATCCTGTGCCCGCCCATTTTCTTCGTATGCGGCCGGGCAATTTTCCTACGATAAGGCTGGCACAACTGGCGAAGCTATTGAAAGGAGGTCCATTTTGGTTCAGCCGGTGCAAGGATGCAGGGTCGTTTGAGGAGCTGAAGGGCCTGATGGAAGGGACGGCAGGCAGCTATTGGGACGAGCACTATATCCCTGACCGGCTGTCAGCGCGGCGGGTCAAGCGGT
Source organism: Puia sp. (assembly GCA_035546735.1). GTDB lineage: Bacteria > Bacteroidota > Bacteroidia > Chitinophagales > Chitinophagaceae > Puia. The sequence continues at coordinate 5,520 of DASZWE010000724.1, read as the reverse complement.
TGGGCGAGGGGGTGAAGGACAGCCTGCTTATCAATGTATTCGTACCGTTGTTGTATGCGTATGGGACGCTACGGAATGAGCCTGAGCAGCGGGCGAAGGCCATTGACTGGCTAAAGGCCCTGCCGGCGGAGAAGAATGCCGTCATCGAAAGATGGAATAGCCTGGGTGTAATAAGCCGGCATGCCGGGGATTCCCAGGCCTTGCTGGAATTAAAAAAGCACTATTGCGATCAGAAGAGCTGTCTGCAATGTGCTATTGGAAAAGAAATCTTGGGCCGGCCCGACAGGCAGCCTGACTAAGCGGGCTGGGCGATCTTATCCCAGTTGAATGCCACCTTTACCTCGATGTCGGGATGGAGGCTGTATATAACGGGACAGGTATTCGCAATACGTTCCAGTATCAGCCTCTGTTTTTCATTCGCCTGGAAATTGGCGGGCCATTCGAAACTGACGTCGATGCCGCCGATACGGCGTGGCTCCGACTTCATGATCTTCTGAACGGATATTTTCATACCGTGCAGGTCTATCTGCATGTCCTTTGTCTTAATACCCATGGTAGTGGCCATACAGGCGGCCAGGGAGGTAGCTACCAAGTCGGTGGGTGAAAAGCGCTCGCCTTTCCCCTGGTTGTCAACAGGGGCGTCCGTCTCGATAAAGGTACCGGATTGCAGGTGTGTGGCAACCGTCCGCAAATCTCCTTCGTAAATAACTGTAGAGGTCATTGTTCTTTTTTCCTAAATTTACGTTAGATAAATTAAATCATCCCCAGTGAAGAAACTTTTCTTGTCCACGCTGATCCTGATCGCCGTTGGAAGTCTTTATGCACAGGACAGCAGCTACGTCTCCCCCAGACGGAATAAGAGAGATGCTAAAAAGGAGAGGATCAACAACTTGATAAGAATGGAAGAGGAAGGGGATCTCATCTTTAATAAGCATAATATATTCGGCATACGCCTGGCGACGGATGGCTATGGCATCAATTTCGAAAAGGGAAAATTTGTAACCCCAAACCGTACCATCCTGTATCAATTCGAGCTGAATGAGAAAAAAAGTGTGAAGGAACATAAGGTGTCGGCATCCCCGGACCAGTTCAACTACAGCTCGCTGGTGCCCTACAAACTGAATAATTTTTACATCTTCAAGCTGGCGATGGGCCAGCAGCATCTCATCGGCGGAAAAGGCAACAAGAATGGCGTGGCGGTGACGGCATTGTATACGGGTGGCGTCTCCATCGGCATGCTGAAGCCTTATTATGTGGATGTTCAGAATACCCAGACGGGCGAGACATCCCGTAAGACCTTTACCGAACTGCAGACGGATACCCTGCCGGATGTCGTGACAGGAGCTTCCGGCTTTACGGTGGGGTGGGGACATTTAAAGATAAAGCCGGGGCTGAATGCCAAGGGGGCAATGCGATTTGACTACGGTAGATTGAACCAAACGGTCACGGCCATCGAAGTGGGCCTTACGGGTGAATATTACTTCTCTAAAATACCCCAGGTACTCCTGGTCCCTCAAAAGAACTTCTTCTTCAATGCCTACGTGCAGATAATGTTCGGGAGTCGAAAATAGGTACATTTGTACCATGGAAGAAAGATCGGCAGTTCCCTCCTGCGGGGGAAATGACAATAATAGTGAGGTTAAGGCCAAGAAACCCAATTGGTTACGCGTTAAGCTTCCCATTGGCGAAAGTTACAAGCATGTCCGGGGGCTCGTAGATACCCACAAGCTGCATACTATCTGTGAGAGCGGTAATTGCCCTAATATGGGGGAATGCTGGGGCGAAGGGACAGCCACCTTTATGATCCTGGGTAATATCTGTACCCGGAGCTGTGGATTTTGTGCGGTAGCGACAGGAAGGCCCGACCCGGTGGATTGGGATGAGCCCCAAAGGGTGGCCGAAGCCATCTATCTGATGAAGGTAAAGCATGCCGTCATCACCTCTGTGGACAGGGACGAGTTGAAGGATGGGGGCAGTATCATCTGGCAGAATACAATCCGTGCTGTAAAGGCATTGAATCCTCATACCACGCTGGAGACCCTTATACCGGACTTCAAGGCCGAGCGGGAGAACATAGCCAGGGTCATCGAGGCGGCGCCGGAAGTAGTTTCCCATAATATCGAGACGGTGGAAAGGCTTACCCGCCAGGTGCGGATACAAGCCAAGTATTGGCGTAGCATGGAGACCCTGAAGGCGTTGAAGGAAGGGAAGATGCGTACAAAGAGCGGGATCATGCTGGGACTGGGCGAGCGCAAGGAAGAAGTGGTGCAAACCATGCAGGACCTGCGAAGCAGCGGAGTGGACGTCATCACCCTGGGACAATATCTGCAACCTACCAAAAAACATCTGCCGGTCGTGCGGTTTGTCCACCCTGATGAATTTGCCGAGCTGCGGGAGATAGGCTATGAATTAGGATTTGATTATGTAGAGAGCGGACCATTGGTAAGGTCCTCTTATCACAGCGAGCGTCATGTCATACCCGGTTATGGAAGGAATGAATGGCTGCGCCAAAAGCAGGAGACCGCGTGACAGGAAAAACATCGATCCTTTTGCTGGCCGCCGTATTCGAAGCGGCTGTCTCCATAGCGCAGCCGCAATGGAAGAACGTCGACTCCCTCTATAAACCCTTACCGTCCGGCGTGCATGTGTACCGATGGACGGATTCACTGAATGGCCGTCCGTTTATTGCCTATTATGTTTCCGCCCAATTGAAGGATAAGCACCTGATCTTTTCCGACCAGGTAACGAATGACAAACGATTCACTCCCTCCCAATTCTACCAGCTGGAACAATTCCCTTTGCTGGTAGTAAACTGCACTTATTTTTCCTTTGAGACGAATCAGAACATCAGCATGGTGATGAAGGATGGAGGACTGATAGCTTATAGTGTCACGGCGTTAAGAGGACGGGGCGAGGATTCCTCGCTGTATTATTATCCCACCCGGGGTGCCATCGGCATCGACCGCAAGAGAAGGGCCGATGTTGCCTGGACCTTTACCGACACGGCCCATCGCTGGCCTTATGCCTTTGAAGAAATGCCCGTGGTCGCCAAAGGCGAGGAGAGCAATCCCTCCATCTATGACCTTAAGGACATCGAGTGGAAGTGGTGGAAGATGCGGACGGCCGTAGGTGGAGGTCCCGTATTGATCCATGACGGGCGGATATGGATCACCAATAAGGAAGAACAGCTGTTCTCAGGCGGGGACCAGGACCGGCATCCCCGGACAGCCATGGGATATACGAAGGACGGGCATCTGATCATTCTGGCCGTTCAGGGCCGATGTCCCGGGGTTGCGGAAGGAGCGACGCTGGAGGAGGTGGCGAAGATGCTGACCGACCTGCGATGCTATGAGGCCGTGAACCTGGATGGAGGAGGCAGCAGCTGTATGCTCATCAATGGAAAAGAAACCATCAAGCCTTCGGATAAAGAAGGCGAACGACCTGTACCGGCCGTATTCCTCATCCGGGAGAAGTCGAAAAACAGATAGGCATCGACGGTAGCCTTATCCTTTCATATCCCAGACCAGGGCGCTGGCGCCAAGTATCGCGGCGTCGGATTCCTTTAAATGGCTCACCAGTATCTTCACCTTATTCTGGAACACCTGAATGAGGTTGCTTTCCATGTTGTCCCGGGTGGGTTTGAGGATAAGGTCGCCGGCCTTGGTAAGACCTCCGAAAAGAATGATGGCTTCGGGGCTGGAGAACATGACGAAATTGGCGAGCGCCAGTCCCAGTATCTCCCCTGTGAAGTCGAAGATGGCTTTTGCGAGCTTGTCGCCCTGTATGGCTGCATCGTAAACTTTCTTGGAGTCCAGCTGATTTCTGGGAATGTCCCTCAACAAACTCGCTTCCTGGCTTTTCTCCAACATTTCGATGGCGGTGAGCTTTACCCCCGTAGCGGAGGCATAGCTTTCCAGCGAACCTTTTTTACCCGTGCCTTCGTGCAGACGGCCATGGGGGATGATAATAGTATGACCCAATTCACCGGCAAAGCCGTCGTGACCATATATGAGCTTACCGTTGGCGACGATGCCGCTGCCCACACCTGTACCCAGGGTGATCATGATAAAGTCCTTCATGCCTTTGGCGGCGCCATACATCATTTCACCGATGGCAGCAGCATTGGCGTCGTTGGTGAGGATGGTGGGCAACTGGAATTTATTCTGGATGAGCTTGGCCAGGGGAATGATCCCGCGCCAGGGCAGGTTGGGAGCATATTCTACGGTGCCGCTGTAATAATTGCCATTGGGAGCGCCTACGCCGATGCCCCGCATGCGACCCGTGCCACCCGCCTTTTCGATGAGTATGGATAGATGGCTGTGCAGCTCGTCGATAAAGCTTTCTACCTGGCTATGCCCCCTCGTGGATATTTCACTGGAAAATAACACATTGCCTATACGGTCGACTATTCCAAATTTTGTGCCTGTACCTCCGATGTCAATGCCGATGGCCAATGACTCGTAAGAAGAAGTGGCTTTTGCCATGAATCCTGAGTTTTAAATAAAGTGCTGGAATTGGTCTTGCCCGAAAAATAGCCCAATTCCTCCTGATTGACCTGATTGACGCTTGAACGAGCGGCTGCAAATATAGGACAAGAATTACATTCAAGTGCGGGAATTGGCCTCGCTCAAAAAATAGTCCAATTCCCGCAGATATCTAATGTCTGTAGGCCTTCGTTCGAGCTCCGGGCACTCGCTCGTCCTCGGTCGCAACCTACGGTTCTGGACGAACCGCTTTAAGCGGTTCAATGTCCACCACCGGCTTGCAAAGCATCGAAATCGATACCCTGGGACTTTAGCACGGATTTAGCCCTGATGGCGTAAAATGCCAGGTAGGCAAAACAGGCCGCGCCCGTGATATAGCTGTAATGGATGCCCAGTTTTGTATCGGCCAGCGCACCCTGCATAAGGCTGATGAAGCCACCCCCCATGATCATCATGATCAGCAGGCTGCTGCCCTGGTTCGTGTGCTTGCCCAGACCTGTGACGGCAAGTGTGAAGACACAGGGCCAGAGGGTGCTGCAGAAGAGACCAACGCTAGTGAAGGCGTAGACGCTGACCATGCCGGAAGTCGCCATCCCGATGAGCAGGGCGGCTATACCGCAGGAGGAAAAGATAAGAAGCATTCGGGCCGGATTGCCTTTGCTAAGAAGATCGCCAATAATCATGACGATGATCAGCAAGGGATAGACGGCAAATGGCTTGATATCGTGGCCGCCAATGATGTTGACGAGGAGGAATATGCCAAAAGCTACATAGGGCATCACAAAGCGCAATACCTGCTGGGCAGCCTTGCTAAGACCGAATGCGCCTACTGCACCCGTCCACCGGCCGATCATAAGGCTGGCCCAATAAAGAGAAATAAAAGGAGCCACCTTGTCAGTGGATATCAGAAGATCCTGTTTCAGATATTTTGGAAGATTGCTGGCAGTAGAAACTTCCACACCCACATATACAAATATGCCGATCATTCCCATCCATAGCTGGGGGTATGAAATGGCGGATTTGCGGTGTAATAATT
>DASZWE010000723.1:0-7001 GCA_035546735.1 Puia sp. | reverse complement strand
ACCAATGCCCCCTCGGCCAGCGAAAAATATGTGTATTTATAATTGACATAGTCGATGTATTGACTTCCGATGAGTAATGTACTGTTGGGTATAGCACGCGCACGATCATAGGTCATCTGACGCACGGAGATAGGGCCGATGGGGCGGGCAAACTCAAAATTGGCGACCCAATCGTAATCCGCATGTTCCAGCAATGCATAATCTCCTACATTATTTCTTCCCCATGTTTCGAAGGTACAATCGATCAATATTCCGGGGAATGCTTTATGCAGCGAGTCCATCAATTGCATGCATCGTTGATAAATGGCCCAGTAGGAGGATGCATGATCACGATACAATTTCGAGCTGTCGGCGCCATAGTCGCCTGTCAGGCCGGGCTGATATACATAAGCAGAAGTCAGGATCGACAGATCGAGCTTTACATACGTTACGCCCAGCTCTTTTATATAACCGCTGATACAATTCTTTATATAATCGTAATAAGGCGATCCCAGCGACATTGTTGTCAATGCATCCCCCCATTGCGGGCCATCTTTGTAGACGGCCATGCTGTGGAGGTTCGTGGGTTTGTCCTTGCTGTCCCTGATCAGCCAATCGGGGTGTTGCAGTGCGATCTTGCTTTTGGCGTTGACCCCAGCCAGCGTAAACCAGATACCCACCTGCATGCCTTTGCTTCGGATGTAATCGCATACGGCCTTTATTCCGTTGGGGAACCTGGAGCTGTCTGGAATAAAGTCTCCCGAGTATTTATACCAGCCTGCATCAATAATAAACAGGTCGGCGCCTGTTGCGGATAACCTGTCTGCGCAGGTTTTGAGAAGCTTTTCATCTATGGCGTCCTCGAAGGGCCGCCAGGTGTCATATAAGAATAAAGGGGTACGTTTTTTTTCGAGCAGGCATGCGCCAAGGTATTTTCGTAGAAACTCTTTATATCCGCCTTCGAAGCCGTCCTGCCATTTGGGGGAAGTGAAAACGTAGATAAACGTTTTTGGGCTGCTGAATATTTCTCCGGGCGCCACCCAGGCTTTAAAAGGGAATGTTTCTTTGATATGGCGCATGCCAATCCGGACGCGTCCGTGAACGGTGGCATAGATCTCTGTGTTCTTTAAAACACCCGGCGCTTCATTGCCGAATATGGCTCCCTGTCCTGCGGCAAGGTTATATAGCATGACGGCGGCGTCGTTATAATCGCCTTTGTAGGGGAGGCGTGTCATGTTGCTGCCGTAGTTGAAATAAACTTCGTTCAGATATTTGTCCACCACCTGGAAATCCATGCTCTCTACGTCGAGGTTGGTGAGTGCAAGGTTGTCTGCGCCCTGGTTGATAACCTTTAACTGTTTTCGTACAAGCGGCAGGTCGGCATATATCTCATATATCAGCTGGATATAAACATTTGCCAAACGTGTTTTGAGCGTCACGGTCAGCGTTTTTGTGTCGCCGCTGTCTTTTATGTGGTGGTTGACGTACCAGCAGTTGAGCCCGCTGATCAGGCTGTCGTTGATGGTAATATTGAATTCCTCAGTTTTGGGATTTGCGTAATTCTGATGAACGGATCTATTGATAAATTCTTTTGTATAAAACTTGCCGGTATCGCTGGAAAAATAAAATTTTCGGGATACGGTCTTGTTTTCGATGGTGACGGAGTCGAGCTGGGACCAGGCGACCAGCGAGACGTGCAGCAGGAGGAGGACTTTCAGTGTCCCTATCAGTATTTTTTTGATAGAAAGCATAGCCTATCTAAAGATAGGCTATATTTTATTAGATGGAATGCTTTATAGCTGCATGCCGCCGGAAGCTTCGATACGCTGGCCGTTGACCCAACGGGCGTCCTCTGTGCAAAGGAATGCCACTACGCCGCCGATGTCTTCGGCTACACCCGGGCGACCGAGGGCCGTGATGCTGCTGACTGTTTTTTGCAGTTCCTCGCTGCTGCGGAGGCGGGCGTTGCCAAAGTCCGTCATGATGGCGCCGGGGGCGACGACATTAGCACGAATGCCTCTTGGGCCCAACTCTTTAGCCAGATAGCGGGTAAAGGTCTCGACGGCGCTCTTAAGAGATCCATAGACCGATGAGCCGGGCATGGACACGCGGGCCAGACCGGAAGATATGTTGACGATACCTCCGCCATCATTCATCAATGGAAGCAGCTTTTGGGTTAAAAAATAAACGCCTTTGAAGTGGACGTTCAGCAGATCGTCAAAAAACGCCTCTGTCACTTCGGTGATGGGGCTGTATCCGCCCTGGCCGGCGTTGTTGATCAGGTAATCAAAGCGGTCGGTGCCGAAGTGGTTGCTTAAAATTGTTTTGAGCTGATCTATGAAGTTCGGGAAGCTTTGGAGAATGCCCGTATTGAGCTGCAATGTGGCGGCTCTTCGTCCGGCGGCCTCGATCTGTGCTACTACCCGCTGTGCGTCCTCTGCCCGTTGGTTATAGGTAATAATAATATCCAGGCCTTTTTCGGCCAGCCGTAAAGCCATGTCCTTGCCCAGTCCGCGGCTCCCGCCGGTGACCAGGGCTATTTTGTTTTTACCTGCCATTGTATTCTTTTTCCCAAAGTTATGCATCGGCGGAGGGACAGCGGTTGCGGCAATCAATCGGAGATTTGCAAAAATCAAATAATTGACGGGACATTGGGAGAGCCGCTATTGTTCTTGCGATCGGGCTTTTAACCATTTTCCCCGCTGAATTATTTTCTTCCGGAGGAAGTGCGGTCCGGGGAATTGAATACCTGGTTGGTGAAGGGAGGGGTATCAGGCACTTTGATCACATTGAACTCGTGATGGGTCGCCTGATGACAGTTATTGCAGGTAGCGGTCAGCAGCAAATAGGCATGATTGAATGCGGGGACGCTGCCTGAAGCGACAGCCGCACTGACGCTATCTATGGCCGGCAGGATCATGGGCAGGGATCTTACTTCCGGGCGATCGCGGCAAAACTTCTCCACATCTTCCAGGGTTTCCCTGATCTCTCCGACCTCGAATCCAGCCAGCTTCCAATTCGCCGCCTTCCCTGCAAACCATAGCTTAGCATGATGGATCTGGATACCGGACATAAATTCTCCGAGGCCCGGCGCATAAGTATTATCGAGCTGACGCTGGAGGCTGTCTACCTTGGCCTGTAAGATCGCATGGTCCCCCGCAGGAGCGTGACATGCACCTATCCATATCAGACAGGAGGTGCATACAAATGAGAAATATCTTTTCATTGATCTGTATTTAGAATGAACCAAATATGGCTTCATGACTGACCAAATCTACCATTGCTGGAACCGGATGCCAATTTGCCCGTCCAGGAGCGCGAATTCCCTGGCGCCCCATGGTCTCAATGTAACTTCGCTGAGATTAGGATGTAACATGTCGGGGTATTTCGATGCTACGCTTTTATATACTTCTTCGATGTCATTTGTCACGAGCCTGATCTCCGGGTGCTCTTTTTCCGCATACTCCTTGTTTTGAAAGAGCATAATGCTCAATTCGTCCTTATCGACCACGCAGAAAGGGTTGTCGGAATTCAGCTCTTCATGACCGATGGTAAATTCAAGGCAGTCGACGAAGGTTTTGAGGCCAATATTGATATCTGTATAAAAAATGCTGGGCACCAGCCTGGTAAATTTCATGGTAGGTTTTTGGTGAAAATAGAGATTATTTCCGGAACAGGGCTATCCCAAGACCTGTTGTCAGGATGATGAGCAGGATCACGATCCCAAGGCCATTCCAGCTGTCCAGCATATACCGCAGGACTCTTTTCTTTGGCGGAACGATATGGCCAGTCCCCCGGGTGAGCTTATAAAAGCATCGCATCAATTCTTGGTATTCCAGGGCGCCGAGGCTGTTCAATTTTACCACTCTGTCGTCGGTGAATGTAATGGTGGTGACAAAGTAGGGGATTTGAACCGTGTCTGACCACTTATAGCCGACGTCGATGTTTTTCGACCGCTGTGAAATATCCCTGACCTTGTGCAGGGGGAAGGTTTGGCGTATTGGGACCATAAAATGCGCCATCTGAATGCCGGAGGCGGAAAGCCGGACGACCTTTATATTAATAAATGCCATCAGGGCATAGAGGGAGAGGGCGCCAAAGAGCAGGGGAAAGATATATAGCCATTTGCTATCGTTTTGCATTCTCTGCCAGGATAACCATGTCAGCAAGGCCATGAAGACCGACCCAAAAAACGTAGTGGCCAGGATGAAGAGCCGGGGAGACGATGTAAACACAATTTTATCCGTCATACCCCGACAATATATCTATAAAAAGTCACTAATCGTATTCTAACCCTCTTTTAACCTCCTTTTAAGCTGATAAAGATAGATTTGGGAGCATAAATCCATCAAATGCCTATCTTCGGGACCGAAAAAACAGATTTACCGTCTATGACAAAGATCAATCCCTTTTTGCCTGTCCTGATGGCAGGTTTTTTTCTTTTTACCGCCTGTGTTCCCACCAGTAAGTTCAATGCCTGTCAAATGGCGCTGTCATCCGCGAGATACGACAGTACGCAGCTCGCGGGAAAGGTAAAGGATCTCCAGTCCAACCTTGCGCAGGCGAATCAGCTGTCCAAGGACCAGCAGCAACGGATCGACTCCCTGTCGAAAGAGCTGCAAGAAGCGTATCGCAAGCTGGCAGGGTTGAACAAACAGGTAGAGGACCTGACGGCAAAGAACCATGACCTGTCGACCGAGTCGGATAAACGGCTCTCGCTGCTCAGTAAGAGCAAGCAGGACCTCGTCAATCAGCAAGCCAAGCTGGAACATCTGCAGGCGCTGATGGATGCGCAGAAAAAGGCCATCGAGGCCATTCGCAAGAAAATGACGGATGCACTGGTTGGGTTCAAGTCCGATGAGCTTTCTGTTGCGATCAAGAACGGTAAGGTGTATGTGAGCTTGCAGGAAAACCTGCTGTTCCCATCCGGCAGCGCCGTGGTCAACCCCAAAGGGAAATTGGCGCTCGGGAAGCTGGCGGAGGTGCTGAACCAGAATCCGGATATAACGGTCGATATCGAGGGACATACAGATTCCATTCCCATCCATGGCAAATACCAGGACAACTGGGACCTCAGCCTGGCGCGTTCGGCTTCTATCGTACGTATCCTGACTGTAGATTATAAGGTAGACCCCAAACGGGTCATTGCCTCGGGGCATAGCCAGTTCGACCCGGTGCAAACGAACAGCACGCCGGAGGGCCGGGCGCTGAACAGGAGGACGGATATTATCCTTTCGCCCAAGCTGGATGAATTATACAGGCTGCTGCAGACGCCGGACAATATGTAAGACCCGGGCATAAGCCAGTGGGCGCAAGGATGGTCAATTCAGCTGGTTGTCGTTCTGGCCCTTGCCGTTCCCATTCTGGCTGTTATTGATGCTGCATGCATATACAACGTCGAACTTTCCGCTTAGCGGAATGATGGGTCCCATTGTCCCATATGTGCCCGTGAAGGACAGGGGAAGATCACTTTTATTGTATGCCGAGGCCTGGAAGCCATTGTTCATGCTGAAATTATTACAAACGAACATCCATATTTTATTGGTGTGCAGCAGACTTTGGCGGGAGTCGTATGTTACGCCCGGCACCACCAGGTTGCCATTGGCATCATACTGGAAGTTATAGGCGGTGCCATACTTTGACGAACCCGGACCGAAAGCGGAGTCTGTACGCGTCGTGATCCTACCTTTTGTATCATAGCTGAACCGGCTAACCCAATAGCCATCCCTTTCCGGGTGGGCAGTGGGTATCGAGTCGACGTAAGCGCCAAAAGTATATTGTGTGTCGCGCACGATCTGGCCACCGTTGTTGTAAATGTATTTGGTCCATGTCTCGAAGATCCCATTGTCATAGGGCCTGATCATTTCCTTTAGTTTGCCCTGGTTATCGTATTTGAATACTGTATTCGGGTTCCCGGTGCCTACTGCGGTGTTTTTGACGGTGACGGGATCGCCTGCCGCGTTGTAGGCAAATGTGTATATGACGGAGGCAGGTTCCTGCCCGTCTGTGACATGTACGGTGATCTGGCTGATCTGGCAGGGTTTATAGTTTTTTTGTTTATAGTCCTTGTAGGAATCGGCCTTGTTGGCATCGGGGGTCTTGTAGTAATCTACTTCCTTTTGGCAGCTGGCGGAAAGAAGAGCAATAGCGGAGACTATGGTAACCGGGGTAGAAATTTTCCTCATAAACAGGGTGTTTTTTTTTAAAGTGTATGCACAATTCATGCCCTGCAAAAAATAATCTTTTTGCTGTCCAATATCTGTTCTGCCGGTCATTATAGGTGTGTAAGAGCTATTTTATCATCTAAAAATTCGACCATGGCAGTTTCTCAAAGAATTGCATCTTCACCTATTATCACCAGAATGGCCGGAGGCAGGCTGATCCGGGCCATTGGCTACTGGATCTTTACCATTCTTATTGCCTGGGAAATGGTCTTAGGAGCGTACTGGGACCTGTTCCAAATACCTTATGTCAAAGATGTTTTTACTCATTTGCATCTTCCATCGTATTTTCTGATCATCATGGGTATTTGGAAATTACCCTGTGCGGTGGTATTGCTGGCTCCCGGGGTCAGGCGGATGAAGGAATGGGCATATGCAGGCGCTTTTTTCACCTATACAGGTGCGGCCGTATTGCATCTATCCGTGGGTGATAACATGAGTGGTTGGGCCGGTCCGGCATTGTATGCGCTGTTCACCGTTGCCTCCTGGATATTGCGACCGTCGTCACGCAGACTGGCAGCGACGTCCGATGCTTCCGGAGAGCCAAAGAGATTTGGGAAGAGCAAACTGATTATTTATTGGATAGCAACGGCGCTGCTGGCGTTTGTATTGATCTCGGGAGGGATCGTTGAGCTGACGAATTCGAAAACTGCTATTGACGGCATGCTCTCGCTGGGCTATCCGGTGTATTTTACTCATCTTCTGGGTTACTGGAAGATAGCGGGAGGGATCGTTCTGCTGGCTCCGCGTCTGTCATTGGTCAAGGAATGGGCGTATATCGGTATATTCCTGGATATGAGC
>DASZWE010000722.1:0-5081 GCA_035546735.1 Puia sp. | reverse complement strand
CCCCTTGTTAACACAACAGTGGCAGCAGGCCATATCCGCCATCGCATACTCCACGCACAGCGCCCCCCTCATCGCCGGCTATTGCACCCGGCTGTTATCCGACCGTCAGCTCCTCGCGGGCCAGGACCTGGTAAAAGCCTTTTACTACGCCATGTCCACCAGCACAGCCCCGACAGACGCAGCTGCCTGGCTCGAAGGATTCCTCACCGGCTCGGGGTCCTTGCTCCTGGTGGACGAAGGTCTTTGGGGCGTCGTCAATTCCTGGGTAGGAGGGCTGGACCAGGCCGCCTTCACAAACGTCCTGCCACTCCTCCGAAGAAGCTTTAGCCACTACGCTCCCCCGGAAAGAAGACGGCTGGGCGAAAAGGTAAGGACGGGCGGTGGCCCCACCCTGGCGGCTGCCGAAACAGACATCGACCCCGAAAGAGGGCGCATGGGCATCCCCGTTGTATTGCGGCTGTTAGGGCTTGACGGACTTACATCTAATGTTCACACCCCGGACAAGGACACGTCGGGTCCTTCGGGGGAAAATTCACTGGAAAATGGATAATAACGAAGAGCAGCTGCGCCGGTGGCGGCTAATATTGGGTGGCCAGGCCAATGATGGTACAGGCTTTACCCCGCAAGGCCGCGATAGCGAGATGGACAAGACGCTGGAAGCCCTCTATGACAATGATCGCCAGGGCGGCCTTGGTCCCTCCTCTCCCAATGTAACCCGCTGGCTGGGCGATATCCGCAGCTTCTTCCCCTCTTCCGTAGTACAGGTCATGCAAAAAGACGCACTGAAAAGACTGGACCTCACCCAGATGCTGCTGGAAAAGGAAATGCTGGAAAATATCCAGCCGGATGTTCACCTCGTAGCCTCGCTGATGACCCTTAGCCGTGTCATTCCCGATAAAACAAAAGACACCGCCCGCCAGGTGGTCCGAAAAGTGGTGGATGAGCTGATGCGCAAGCTGGCCCAGCGTACCCGGCAGGCTATAACAGGCAGCCTCAACCGCAGCGCCCGCAATCGTCGGCCCCGCCACAACGAGATCAACTGGCCGGCAACCATCCAAAAGAACCTGAAACATTACCAGCCGGAATATAAGACCATCATCCCCGAGACAAAGATCGGCTACGGCCGGAAACGCACTTCCCTGAAAGATATCGTCCTTTGCCTGGACCAATCCGGCTCGATGGGCGCCTCGGTGGTGTATTCCGGCATCTTTGGCTCGGTCATGGCTTCCATACCCGCCATCCGGACTAAAATGGTAGTATTCGATACGTCCGTGGCAGACCTTACAGAAGAGCTATCCGATCCTGTGGACCTGCTCTTTGGCGTACAGCTGGGCGGCGGTACGGACATCCACGCAGCCCTGACCTATTGCAAACAGATCGTCACCCGGCCGGCGGATACCGTACTCGTATTGATAACGGACCTTTATGAAGGAGGTGACAATGCCGGCATGCGCAAAAGAGCTGCCGAACTGGTGGCCGCGGGTGTACAGCTCATCGTGCTGCTGGCCCTCAATGACGACGGCGCGCCCGGCTATGACCATGGCAATGCGCAATTTCTGTCGGACCTGGGCGTCCCTGTTTTTGCCTGCACCCCCGATAAATTCCCCGACCTCATGGCCGCCGCGCTCAACAAGCAGGACATCGGCCTCTGGGCTGCCAAAGAAGATCTCATCCTAAAAAAATAAACCCATGCCTTTTTCCATAGAACAGATCGAAGCCGTGCTGCCTGACACAAGCGCAAACCTTCCCGATGGTATTGCTGCTCAATATGCACCAGGTCCAACCGTTCATACCTTCGCCCTCCTTAGCAGGTCCGGCAGCACATATCCTAGTGCTTCCTTAACAGCTCCAGCAACTGCCTGTCCAGCTTGTGCCCATGCCAGTTTTCATACGCCACATCCTCCCTGCCCGAATCCAATATCCCAAAGTCACCGATAAAATTCCAAAGGGCCAGGCCGATACGGTGGGAAGAAAGTATGTCTACCACATCCGTAAACCAGGCGATGAATACGGGGTGAGGCGTCTTCTTCCAGCATCCCGCCTCGCCGCAATGCACGCCCACCCCCTTTTGCGTCAGCTCGATCCATGGCTTATAATAGTTTTCCAGCATCGCCCGGTTGAGCTCCTGGTTTCCTACCCGGCCCGGCCATACAGGCGTCGGTGAATGCTCCGGGTCCTTATTGGCCCATGGCGCTTTATAATGAGAGATGGCGCCGGGGAAATACCCCCTGCAGCTTTGCGCAATACCCAGATCGACCAATTCAGGCACTACCAGGTTTCCCACGCCATTGCCATCGGCAATGATCAGGGCGTGCGGATTCTCTTTACGGATGGCTTCCACAGCAGCCTTGGCCACTTTCCTGTACAAGTCTCCCGGCAAGGGCCAGGACTTTGAATGTTGGTCGTTCATGTCCTCCCGCATAGCCGGCTCGTTCAGCAGGTCGAAGCTTATCTTTTTGGGGGAGGTGTCCTTATACAGCCGCGCCCACATATTCCAATGCCAGCAAAAGGCATCCAGCGCCGCCTGGTCTTTCCAAAGATTGAAAGGCTCGTGCCATCCGGCATTGATACAATAGCCCGGCGCCCTGTGCAGGTTGAGACAGACATGCAGACCGTATTTATGCGCCATCGCCACGAGCGCCTGGATCTTCTCTATCATCTCCGGGTTCACAAGATCGACCTCGCCCGCCGTGATATCCCTGTCGCCGTCAAATGCCAGGTAGTGCGGATACGCTATGGGTATTCGCACAAAATCAAAGCCCCAATCCCTCATCCATTTGAAATGCTCCTCGGTTGTAGCATTCTTGTGATCACGGGGGTCCGGACTAAAAAAATCCAGCAAATTGAACCCCTTCCACTTCGGCAGCTTGTTGGCGTAAGACCCATCAGCAGGCAGGCCCCCGGTAGCAGATGCCGGTAGCAAGCCCGACCCCGCCGCAGCCAAAGCGGCCGGACGAACCGGAGGTTCGTCGTCCGAAGGACAGACATTAACGATTCCGGCTAATGACCCCCCCAGCGTGATCATCCCCGTATGTTTAAGAAAAGTCCTGCGGCGCATAAAAATAGTTTACAACCAACCCCGTCGTCAACCAAAGGCCGGTCTTTCCTTAATATTATTGATCCCGATCTAAATCTAACACATTTATCAGAAGAATGGTAGGGATCGGCTTCGGACGAGCCGCTTTTGGCGCCTTATGGCATAGTAATTGTCCCCTAACGCAACCAATGATATACGGCCCCGGGCCGGATAACGTAAACCCTTTTACCAGTTGAAACCGCAGGTTTATATAGAAACAGACCGGCTCCTGTTACGTCAGTGGCAACCCACGGACTACGAACCTTTCATCCAGATGAATAGGGACCCCGACGTGAGAAAATATTTTCCCCATCTCCTCACCCGGGAAGAATCAAAAGCCCATATTGTTACCATCGAAAAAAATATCGACCAGCAGGGTTATGGATTGTTCGCCGCGGAGTGGAAAGAAACAGGCGCCTTCATCGGCTTCATCGGCCTCTCTCACCCGGGCTTTGAGTGCCAGGACCTGCCGATAGCTGCCGAACCGCAGGATCATAAGCCTTCCGCTCCCTGCATAGAAATCGGCTGGCGCATATCCTCCCACTATTGGCGCCGCGGCCTGGCCACCGAAGGAGCCACGGCATGCCTGCATGCCGGCTTCGACCGCTGGAATATGGAAGAAATCTACTCGTTTACCTCCATCCACAACCACCCCTCCGAAAAAGTAATGATCCGCATTGGCATGGTCCGCCAGGGGACTTTCGCTCACCCCGCCCTGCCCGCCGACCATTGGCTGAGCGAACACGTCCTGTACAAGGCCGTAAAGCCCCGGTAGCCAGGCCCTGGCCAAAGATTCACCCGCATCAAAGGTTCGCCTGACCTCCAAAGATTTATCCGGCCGCCGAAGGTTCACCGGCCACCGAAGGAAAATTTCCACCTAATTTCCATTTTATCCCCACCCGCCCACCGGGTAGCATTTCATACCGGCGGAATGGCTAATTTCAACCCCTTAACGAGGTCTGATGCCGTCACTGGATATATCCTATTTATTCGAATCCGCCCCCTCCGTGCAGATCATCCGCATGCGTAATGCACATTGGGTGATCCCCTTCCTTTTCAAAGCTTTCAAGACAGACAACACGCTATCCATTCCCGAGCCCGGCCTGATCAACCTGCTGGCCGAAGAGCTGCGCAACCACTCGGAAGGCACCGAAGACCTGGAAGAAGCCCGCATTGAATTCGGAGAGGATGAGGAAAGCCGCGCCCGTAAATACCTGCTCAACTGGGTCCAGCGACGGCTCCTGCAGGACTTTCCCGACTCGGAATCCGTCACACAATACCAGCTCAGCGCCCATGCCGAAAAACTTTTTCAATGGCTGCAATCCCTGGAAAAACGGCAATTCGTCGGTACGGAATCCCGGTTCAAATTCCTTTTCCAGACCCTCCGCGAAATGGTGGAATACACCGAGGACAACGCCACCCGGCGACTGGAAGAACTCAAGAACCGCAGAGCCGAAATAGACAAGGAGATCAAACGTATCGAGATGGGCTTCAAACCCGAGATATACACCAACGCCCAGATCCGGGAAAGGCTGGAATGGTTCACCCGTCTCAGCCATGAGCTCCTGAGCGACTTCCGGGAAGTAGAGGACAACTTCAAACACATCCACCGCCACATCGTAGAACAACATACAAAAGCAGAAATTCACAAAGGCGTCATCGTAGGATTTGCCTTCGAGGCATATGACGCCCTCCGCAAGAGCGACCAGGGGAAAAGCTTCTACGCCTTCTGGGATTTCCTTGTCTCCCGGGCAGGACAGGAAGAATGGCGCCAGCTCACCGACCAGCTGCTGCAGCTGCTGCAGGACAGAAGTATCGACAGCGACGCCGGCTTCGTAAAGAATATCAAAAGCCTCCTCCTTCAGCAGGGCCGCAGCGTATATGACTCCAATGACAGGATGGCCGAAAAGCTCAGCCGCATCATCACGGAAAAAGAGATCGCCCGGCACCGCCGCCTGCGACAGCAGATAGGCAGCATCAAAGAGCTCGTATTACAGCTAAGACG
>DASZWE010000721.1:0-3331 GCA_035546735.1 Puia sp. | reverse complement strand
GCGCTGGTCGTCGCTGTCACTGTTCTTATACGTGTCGATGGGATAGAGGGTTGTCCATCCGTTCTTTATCAGCGTTTCAATAGGCCGCGTCCTGTTATAGGCATCCACCCAGCCCGGAAGCTGCTGCATATAATACGTGCTCGTCACGAAATTCCCCGTCGCATCGTCCAGCCAAAAGGCGGCATTCGCCGCATGTCCCGCCGGCAGAATGGAAGCCCTGTCCTTCAGGGACACCCCTACCACCCTCGACTGAAAATTCGTGGCCATCCGCAGCTCATCCGTCACCGTGGACACCAGCAGATGGCGGGGCGACATCTTCCCCGAAGCATTGTCCGCGCCCACCGTGCTCACCGTGCTGTCATCCGTACAATATACCATCTCCCCCGACAGCTGCTCGATCCATTCATTACCCGAAATACCCGACAAGGCGGGCACCGACCCCGTAAAGATACAAGTATGCCCCACCGCCGTAAAAGAAGGCAGGTAGTTGATCAGGGTATTGTCGCAGGAAAACCCTTCCCCCAGCAATCGGCGAAAACCATCCTTACCATACCTGTCGTAATATCGGTATAGATAATCCCACCGCATCTGGTCCACTACGATACCCACCACCAGCTTGGGTCTCGCCAGGCCGGAATTTTGCATAAATGCTTTGCCGGCTGGTGAAATTTTACCGCTCCCGACACCTTGCTGGGCAAAAGAGAGGGAAAAGCAGAAAAGAAGGGCTGATAGCAAAAGATTCCTACGGTGCATGTAATAAGTTTTGATGCCGTTCCACCTGGCACACAAATGTATCCTAATTAGCCGTCCCATCGTTCGCCCAAATGTTTTAAATTTGCGCCATCGCGCGAAACTTAATAAATCCATAATATGGCAGATATCTTCGAAAAGTTAGTGAAGCACAATGGTCCCATCGGCCAACACAGGCAGAGAGCGCATGGATATTTCGCCTTCCCCAAGCTGGAAGGAGAAATTGGCAGCAGAATGAACTTTCGTGGAAAGGAAAAGATCGTCTGGAGCCTGAACAACTACCTCGGCCTGGCCAATCATCCCGAGATCCGCAAGGTCGACGCGGAAGCAGCCGCCCGGTTCGGCATGGCCGCCCCGATGGGCGCTCGTATGATGAGCGGCAACAGCAACTATCACGAACAATTGGAAAAAGAGCTCGCCGAGTTTGAAGGGAAAGAGGATGCGACTCTTTTCAATTATGGGTACCAGGGCATCATGAGCGCCATTGACGCCATCTGCGGCCGCCACGACGTCATCGTTTACGATGCCGAAAGCCACGCCTGCATCATCGACGGCCTACGCCTCCATCCCGGACACCGCTTCGTTTTCAAACACAACGATGTCGAGGATTGTGAAAAACAGCTCCAGCGCGCCACCGCTCTCATCGAAAAGCAGGCCAACGGAGGCATCCTCGTCATTTCCGAAGGCGTCTTCGGCATGGCCGGCGATCAGGGCAAGCTAAAAGAGATCGTCGCCCTCAAAAAGAAATATGAATTCCGCTTCCTCGTGGACGATGCCCATGGCTTCGGTACCCTGGGAAAGACGGGCGCCGGCGCCGGCGAAGAGCAGGGCGTACAGGACCAGATCGACCTCTATTTCTCGACATTTGCCAAATCCATGGCCTCCATCGGTGGCTTCATGGCCGGCGACAGCGCGATCATCGATTACATCCGCTATAACACCCGCAGCCAGATCTTCGCCAAAAGCCTGCCCATGCCCATTACCATCGGCAATCTCAAGCGGCTGGATATGCTCAGGACAATGCCCGAATTGCGCAAGAAACTGTGGAGCGTAGTGAATAAATTACAGAAGGGATTGAAAGACAGCGGGTTCGACATTGGTCAGACCAATTCCTGCGTTACCCCCGTCTACATGAAAGGCGACGTTCCCGAAGCCACGGCCATGGTCATGGACCTGCGGGAGAATTATAATATCTTCTGCTCCATCGTAGTATACCCCGTTATTCCCAAAGGGCATATCATCTATCGCCTCGTGCCCACCGCCGTCCACACGGACGAAGATATTG
This sequence comes from Puia sp., assembly GCA_035546735.1. Taxonomy (GTDB): domain Bacteria; phylum Bacteroidota; class Bacteroidia; order Chitinophagales; family Chitinophagaceae; genus Puia. Next base: position 1,296 of record DASZWE010000721.1, on the reverse strand, counting down.
AACTGACCTTGAAGGCTTTCCGCGAGACGAAGAAGAAGCTGGATGCCGGCGACTACAAGGTAGAGGCGATCCCCGACATGGCTCAGGCATAACGCTTATTTAAAAGAAATTCCCAATAGCCCTGGTATACAAGTTACCAGGGCTTTTTATTAGTGGTTCCCTTTAGAAAATAGAGGTCCCCCCTGGAGAAAATAGGGGTCCTCCCTGGAAAAAGAGCCATTCCCCCTTAAAAAAAGACACAAAAAAAGCCCCGCTTACGCGGGGCTGCACTAATCAAATACCATTAACCATTAAACCTTATCCTATGAAAAAACAAATATAAGACGTTCACGCTGAAAAGGAGGTTGCCGGGCGCTACTTTTTTTTACCCAATCACCGGGAAATTGATCTGCGTCAAGCGGAATGTAATCGATTAATCTTTTATAAGCATTCCCCTGACCCTTTGTAGCTAAACCGTTATAGCGAATGGCCCCTCTAAAATAGTTTCTCTCACCCTTAGACCCCCATCCTACCTCCGGAAAGGCCCGGCCCGTAAAATCTACCAGGACGGCTTAAACCCCTTCTCATACTCATCAAAGGACACCTTCCCAAACTTCCCCTCCCCAAAATACTTCACCAGCAGCTCCAGCTCCTTGGGCTCCATATAGCCCGGTATGGCCTGCGGCTCCCCACCCGGAGGAATGATAATGGTAGTAGGGAATTCCAGCCTCCCATGGGTCAGATAAAGGGCAAATTCATTGCTCCGGTAGCTGGGATTGAACTGATAAGTCCGCCCATTCCAGTTAATCGTCGCATGCGTCTCCGCATCCACCTTCACGGGATAGAACTTGTCCTGCAGATATTGCGCTACCTGCTTATTGGAATAGGTTTTTTTGTCCATTTGCTTACACCACCCGCACCAGGTCGTATACAGGTCGATCAGGATAGGCCGCTGCTCCTTTTCCAGCTTACTCGTTGCCTCCTCGAGACTCATCCAGCTCAGCTCCTGGCGCCGGACAGACTCTTTGGCAGGCCGCCACCCCCACAACCCTGTCGCCAGGACCACAAGCAGCAAGGCCGCCACCCCAAAACATGGTTTGAATTTATTCATAGTTGGATCTTTACTAATCAGAGACCTGTTCCCAAAACGGGCTCCATCCTTCAACACACCGTTTTTTGAACTTCGAGCTTGTTATTAACCGCCCACACCGTTTTTTGGACTTCGAACATGCTATTAACCGCCCACACCGTACTTTTGTTCCCGGAACAGCCGGCCACCAGGTCAGCTCCGGGTACACCGCCAGGGGCTGTTCGCCC
>DASZWE010000720.1:0-6647 GCA_035546735.1 Puia sp. | reverse complement strand
CAATAAATATTATGAAAATCCTTTTTTGGCGAAAAAAGCTTCATATTTGTGCCAAAATCGGCTCTCACACCAGCATGGACCCCAAAAAAGACATCACCATCTACGATATTGCCAAAGTGCTCAACCTCTCCCCCGCCACGGTCAGCAGGGGTCTGAAAGACCACCCCGCTATCAATATAAAGACCCGCAAGCGTATCACCGATATGGCACGACAGATGGGCTACAGGTCCAATAACTTCGCCAGCAACCTCCGCCGACAAAAGACCAACACCATCGGGATCATCGTCCATGAGCTGAAAAGCCAGTTTATCAGCTCCGTTCTGGCCGGGATCGAAAAGATCACCGCCGAGGCTGGCTACGATCTTATTATCGGACATTCCTCCGAGGATTATAAAAAAGAAGCCGCCAACGCGCATAACCTCTTTCACAAACGCGTAGACGGGCTCATCGCGTCCCTGGCCTTCGATACCAGGGACCTGGATCATTTTACCCCCTTTGTCCAAAAGAAAATACCCATCGTGTTCTTCGACAGGGTCGAGGAAGTCCCCTATGGTACAAGGGTCATCATCGACAACGTCCGGGCTGGCTATGAGGCTACCGCTCACCTGGCGGCGCAAGGCTGCCGGCGTATAGCCCATCTAACGGCTAACCTCACACGTAATGTATACGCGGGGCGCCTGAAAGGATACCAGCAGGCCCTTGAAGACAACGGGCTGACCTATGATCCCGCGCTCGTGCTCGTAGGCGATCTCAGCGAAGCCCACGCCCTCAAGGCCGCCAAACAGGTCCTCCACATGACCCCCCGGCCCGACGCCATCTTTATCACCAATGATTTTTGTGCGGCCGTATTTCAGCAGGCGCTGAAAGAAGCGGGTTGCCGTATACCGGAGGATATAGCGATAGTAGGCTTCAACAACGATGTCATCACCAAGATCATCGCCCCCAAGCTCACCACCATCAACTATCCCGGAGAAGAAATGGGGGAGAAGGCCGCACGCAGCCTGCTCGATCAAATGGCCGGACATGCTTCGGCACGGTCCACAGATACGATAATAATCAAGTCGGAATTGATCGTGAGGGAGTCGTCGGTGAAGAAATAAGGCTTATTTTTGGGACAACAGCTCTTCGGGGAAACCATGCTTTCTAAGGAAAGCGTCCGCCTGCTCATCTTTGCGCACAAAGAACGGATCATCCTTGTAATCATTCATCTTCCTCTTTGCCCTTGGTTTGGCAGACTTTTTTTTCACATGTTTCTTTTTCACAACAGTTGGCATTTTACACCTCCTTCTATTTACCCGAATTTACAACTTATTTTCGGGTGATCAAAAAAGCCTTATAATTCACCCCCCTGCGGAAAGGTTGCCAGCCTTCATTTTGTTCATATCCAGATATATGCAATAACGGCTCTATTTCATTCCAATGTATAGCTATCCCAATTTGATATAGACGCGTTCTGGCAGGCGTACTGCCCATTGCAAATACCGTAGCATCCGGAAAACGCCCGGTGAATTCAAGCACCGTTGCAGCAACAGTAGCCAATATCAAATCCCTGTCCTGGTTGTTCGTGATGACAAGATCATCGATCCTTCCGGTTTTTGGGTCAAGATCTCCAAATCCCAAATTGACATAGGTGATCCCATCGATATCCCGAGGCCTGTATCGCACGATCTTCCTGATCCTTCCCCTGGGCCCCTCACTATCGAATTCATAATCGAGATAGGTATCGCTGACTGAATACCGATACTTTCGAAGGTTCATACACGTGACTCCTTTACTTCATAAAAAAGAAGTCCAAGGTAGCCAGGCCTCTTACAAAAATTTAAAAAACATAGTAAAACTGAAGTATTACTGCAGTGGAAAAACAAGATTTACAACCGTACCCTATTCTGCTCAATCCCTTCGTCCACCGGTGGAAGCTCTTACTCCGTCCTCAAACACTTCACAGGATTCGCCATCGCCGCTTTCACGGCCTTATACCCCACCGCCCCCCATGCAACGATCACCGAAGACAAAATGGCGGCGACAAATACTCCCCAACCCAGCTGCATATGATAGTAATAATCCGACAGCCAATGGTGCATAAAGAAATAGCCCAGCGGTCCCGCAATAAGGAAGGCCAGTCCAATGAGGATCGTAAATTCTTTTGAGAATATCAGGACGATATCGGGCACCGAAGCGCCCAGTACTTTGCGAACGCCCACCTCCCGCGTTTTTTGCACCACCATGAACGATACGAGACCATACAGACCCAGACAGGAAATAAATATGGCCAGTGCGGCAAAGATCTTGAACAGGGTTGCGGCAATTCCCTCCGCATGATAAAAATCCGCCACCATGTTGTCAAAAAAGCTGAATTTAAAGAAGTTGCCCGGGTAGGCTTTTTCATAGGCCGCCTGAACCCGGGTCATTGCCTGCCGCATTTTTGACGGGTCCAGTTTCACTGCCAGCGTCCAGAACCGGTCGGCTGAGGAGAAGATCGCCAGCGGCGCCACCTTCTCACGCAATGAGCCGTTGTTAAAGTCCTGCACCACCCCGACAATGTCAATAGGTTTATCATGCATCCCCAGTTGGATCTGCTTGCCCAGCACCCCCGCCGGCGTCTGCCCCAGCATACGGACCACCGTCTCATTCAAAAGACATTCCTCACGTCTGCCCGTATCGGAGCTAAAGGGCAATCGACCTGCCACCAGGTCTATATGGAACAGCGAGAGATACGCCGAATCACCCGCGCGGTGCACCAGCTCGAACCCCTCGGGTTGGGAATGGTGATCGAAGACGAACAGGCTCGATCCGTTGCCCTCGGTAGAAGGAGCATCACTGCAAAGACTGGCCGACACTACGCCGGGAATATTCAACACCTGCTGCTTCAAATAATCATTTTTGGGAAGCCGCTGCCGGCTCCAGGGCACACCGACAAGGGCAATGGCTTTACGCTCAAAACCCATCGGCCGGCTGTGAAAGAAATCCATCTGCTGTACGATCACCAGCGTACCGATGATCAGCAGCTGCGCAATGGCGAATTGTAATACCAGCAGTCCCCTGCGTAAAGAGATGCCCCCTGCCACACGTGCATTGACCTTACCTTTAAAAGCATGGATGGGGTTCCATCGGCTGAGCACCACACCCGGGTAAAACCCCGCCAGAAAGGTCACCAGCACAGCTGTGGTCACGAGGAAGATCACCGTCGGCCAGGAGAGGTCCAGCGCAACAGGTTTCTCCAATAACAATCGCAGAGAAGGTAAGGCAAGTTTGGCCAGCAAACATCCCAGCCCCATGGCGATGAGTACGAGCAAAGCCGTCTCCCGGAGAAAATCTCCCAGCAGCTGCTGCCGGCGACTGCCCAGCACCTTTCTCACACCCACCTCTTTTGCCCGGGTCAGCGACTGCGCTGTTGCCAGATTGATAAAATTGATACAGGCTACGACCAACAGAAATGCTCCTATCAGTCCCATTGCCCATAGCTCGCCATAGGACCATCCTGCCTTGCCAAAACGGTCCAGGGCCTTGTTGAAATGCATTTCTTTCAAAGGCTGGAAATAGCAGGAATCCCGGCTGTCGGAATGAGCATACAGAGGAGTAAAATGAATGGCTACGAACTTCGGCAGCAATGCCTCCATGGACGAGATGGACTGTCCCTTGCGCAGGAGAAAAAAACATTGGGAAGAAGTGCTGAAATTGTCAAAATTGTTGGGGTCCGCCAGCGCTTCCTTATTCCATATCCGGTAGGTCGCATAGGACAAGACTACGTTCATCGCCATATCCGTATTCGGACGCGGATCCTCCATTACGCCCGTCACCCGGAAAGGCCTGCGGTCTTCACCCTGCAGAACCGTCTTGCCTATCGCATCCTGCCAGTGACCGAACCAGCTATCCGCGACACTGCGGGAAATAGCCATCGTGTACGGCTCTTTTAAGGCCGAGCCGGGAGTACCCGCCAGCCAGGGGACATCGAATATTTTAAATATGGGCGTATCCGCGGAGTATATATTATCTACCTCTACCAGCTTCTCATCACTGCCCCTGGCTCCCGGAAGAATGAATGGCCATTTTCCGCCCCTCCACACATGCGCTACCTGCTCGGCCTGGGGGAATTCCTTGCGCAAAGCATCGGCCAGCGGCACAGGCGCGCAACCGTCATAGCTCGTAGTGCCGTTTCGGTAGAATTCCACGGAGATCACGCGATAGATACGATCCCGGTTGGCATGCCAGCTGTCGAAGCTCAGCTCATACCGGATCAGCAAAAAGATCAGCAGGCTTACTGCAATGCCTACGGCCAGGCCGAGGACATTTAAAAGGGAAAAAGATTTATTCCGCCAGAGGCTGCGGAATAGCAGCTTGAAGTTGGTTGTCAGCATATGTGTTGATTGCTAAATCTGCAGCAAAAAAAGTGCTAAGAGGCCAACAGGCTGGATATCAAAAAAGTAGTATTAAAAGGTAGGTTTTATATGTTCGATTACGATACAGCAATGTACGGTTTCCCCCGGTCCGTCCGGGGTCCGTCCCCCGGGGCGGCCTACAACCTCACCCTGTTCTGCTCATCTCCCGCCCCGCCATTGCTCCGATGCGCCGGCCCTTTCAGCACTTTCCCAAACCGATAGGCAAACCCCAGATTCACCTGCCGCGTATCATTGCTTTGTACAAAATGCTCCCGCACATTCTGATAGGTTACACTCGCCCGTAGATAGTCTGTAAAGAAAATATCCTTCACATTCGCCCTCACCGTTCCCTTCCCCTTCATCACCTGCCTGCTCACCCCTGTAGACAGCTGCCAGAAAGGCTGCGTTACAAACTGCCCTTCCACATCCCTCGAATTGAAATACCCCGACAGTTCCGCTGCCCAGCCCTTCCCAAGCTTCAGCTGATTATTCCATTCCGAAAATACGGTCACTCCCTCGGTGTGTATCTCGTCCCCATCCGAAAAGCCGGTGAGCTTTTTATAGACCACATCCAGGTGCAAGGTCGCCGACCACCACGCAGTCACATTCAGCTGCGCGCTTTCCGATAACCCCGCGCTCTCCAGCCGCCCCAGGTTGCCATTGCTGAACGTGGTAGTGTCCCCGCTGGAATGAAAGATCTGTGTAAAATAGGATTGCGTATTGCTGTAGTTCAAGGTGGTTGTAAGGACGCCCTTGTAAATATGGTTTAGTTCCACATTGGTCGTATACTGAGGATTCAGAAAAGGGTTCCCCTGCTGATAGGTATACTGGTTGACGTAAAATAAAAATGGATTGAGGTCCTGGTAGGCAGGCCGGTCGATACGCCTCCCCGTCGACAAGGTAAATTGATTGTTCTTGTCGGCCTGGTAGCTGATGTAGGCGGTGGGGAATATATTATTGTACTGTCTGTCGAAAGCAGAGTCCTTCTTTTCCGGATTGCCCAGCTGATGGCCGTGGTAGTTGGTATTCTCAAAACGCGCGCCTGCCTGCAAGCTCCACTTCCCCAGCTCCTTGTTGAAATTCACATAGACGGCATTGATGTTCTCCCGGTAAATAAAATGGTTTGTCTTTCCATAATCAGGTTCCCATGCCCCACCCATCAGATTATCATAATTTGCTGTATTGTCCGTCGTCACATAGCTGGACTTCCATCCCGTCTCCAGCTTCAGGCTTTTGCTCAGCGACTGCGTATAATCCACCTTGCCGGACCAGATGGTGATGACGGAAGGGATCAGGCCCCGCAGCTGGCCGCTGTCCGTGGACGCATTGGGGTGTGTAGCGGTATTGAGGAATAGCTGGGGGTTCCGGCCGCTGTATACGATATAGTCGGCATCCGCGCTCAGCTCATGCGTGGAGTCGAAAGCGTGGCGAAGATTGACGTTTGCCGTCCCGTTATGCACCCGGTTATAGCTGTCGCTGGCGGTATAAACAGCGCTGTCGGTGACACCGGATGGGTTCTGCAAATACCCGATGCCATCACCGCGAGTATCACGATGCGTGTTGAATCCTGAAACCACGGCGCCGAGCGTGGTCCTTTTGGAAAGATAGTAGTCGATCCCCAGCTTCAGCATATTGTTGGATAATCGCCGGCGAATATAGGTAGGCTCATCAAAGATCGCCGTCAGCGTCTTTGCGTCAGGAGCAAGATAGCGCCGGATGATATGCAGGTCCGTAAATCCCCGGATGTAATTGGAGTTATAGCTGAGAAAGAGATTGTATTGCTCTGTACGATAGTTCAGGTTCAGGCTGTTGGTGGTCTTTGGATAGCGTCCCTGGCCGTACCCCAGGTTCACGCTGCCGTTAAAGCCCTTTCCTTTATTCTTCTTTGTCCGGATATTGATGATCCCCGCATTGCCCGCGGCATCGTATTTCGCGGGAGGGTTCGTCATGATCTCTATCTGATCCAGCTGGCTGGCGCTCATGCTGCCGAGCAAGGCGGCCAGATCCGCTCCCGAAAGATAGGAAGGCTTGCCATCCAGCATCACGGTGACCCCCTGCTTGCCTTTCAGACTGATATTGCCATCCTTGTCCACGGTGACGCCGGGGGATTTCTGCAATACCTCCAGGGCCGTCCCGCCGACATTGGTGATGGAAGCATCCACATTTAGGATGGTCCTGTCCGGACGCAGCTCGATCAAAGGCCGCTTGCCGATGACTTCCACCTGGTGCAGGGCCGCGGAGAGGGGCGCGAGTCGTATATCTCCCAGGTGA
>DASZWE010000719.1:0-5527 GCA_035546735.1 Puia sp. | reverse complement strand
TCTTCATACATATTTGGATCAAGAATGATACCCCCTGGGCCAAACTCCTTAAATCTATGATACACATTAGGAGCAACAGGCCCATATGTCCACGCTTCCAACTCATCTTCAAAAAATTTCTCATTGAAGAAGGCGAGGTGATAACCTTGCATATAGTACAGCAACTTCTGGAGCTTGAGGTTAGAGATAATATCTCCTTTTTCGATATCAGTACGCAGAATTATCTTTTGGGCGATATCTTGAACATCATTAGCCATACATTACATTTAACCCCACAAAAGTAGCCAATAAAGCCATAGAACCCCACTAATTTTTTTAGCAGGCTCTTAATATTTTTATAACAATTTAATCAGTTCATTCCAAATTCTCCCTGAACTTCCCCCCCACGGGCGGCCTGTATTCCCCAAAAGGCATCTTCAGCAACGCCCCCATCTTATTGTTTTCTTTTTCTTCAGGATACGTGTCGATGCCATAATGCAGCACACGCGTGTCCTCCACATAAACAAAGGTCCCGAAAAGCCGGTCCCAGATGGAAAAGATATTCCCATAATTGGTATCCGTCAGGGGCTGGGCATGATGATGATGTACCTTATGCATGTCCGGCGACACGATGACCCGGGAAATAGCTTTGTCCATCCACTTTGGAAGAGAGATATTGGCATGATTGAATTGGGACAGCAGCACGGACAGGGACTGGTAAAAGAATACCAGCCATAAGGGAGCGCCCGTGATCACCACCGCTATAAGCGTAAAGACGGCCCGAAAGAAGCTTTCACCGGGATGATGCCGGTTGGCCGTCGTCGCATCCACCCAGGTATCTGCATGATGTATCAAATGGAATTTCCACATCCATTTTATCTGGTGCTGCAGCCAGTGGATGAACCAGGCGCCGATAAGGTCCAGCAGCATAAGACCCACCAGGGTAAACAGCCACATCGGCATGGAAAAAAGATATAATAGCCCCAGCTTGTGCCCGCTGCCATAGGCGCTGGCCTTTACGATAAGGGCGGCAAAAGCGAAATTGACAACGATAGTGGTCACGGTGAAAAAGATATTCAGCCCCGCATGCCGGACTTTATGATAACGCATGCGGACCAGGGGTATCGCCCCTTCCAGCATCCAGAACAATACGAGACCGCCCGCCAGGATCAGGCTGCGCTCCCAGGGTTTGATGTGTTCGAAGTAATAGGCAAGCTTTTCCATATCAATCCATACGGTTAGATTCCGCCTCCTCGAGCAGTCTGACGGCCCGCTCCACCTGCGTAGGATAAACCATCAGCTTCATGCCGCCCAGCGCCGGACTTAGAAAAGGATCGAGCGTAATGATATGTTCGTTTTCCAGATGACAGTTGATCCCGGCATCCTGCAGCATGCCCATCGAGATATGAGCGGAGATGTAATTGTCATATGCGCGCAATGGGACAAAATTCATAGCAACCCAATTTACAAAAAAAAGATGGCGCCCCAACAGTTAAAATTCGGGACGCCATCTTTTCGGCATCATGTCCTGACGGGCCAAAGCCCGGCAGGGGCGGACCCGCCAGGGCCCGGCTTCATCTATAGAAGATCTCTTAGCTGTTCAGCATCAGCGGCATCACCAGCATCAGCACCTCTTCATGCTCATCCTGCTCCGTAGGCTTGATAATACCCGCCTTGGTCGGAGTGGATAGTTCCATCCTCACCTCATCCGAGTCGGTGGACCCGAGCATCTCGATCAGGAATCGGGCGTTAAAGGCGATAGCCAGATCCTCTCCATCATACTGGCACTTCATCCGCTCGTTACCCTCGAAGGAGAAATCCACGTCCTGGGCCGTCAGCTGGAGCTCGCTACCCTGGATATTCAAAACCACCTGGTTGGTGCTCTTGTTACTAAAGATGCTCACCCGGCGCAGGGCGCTTTGGAAATCATTCCGGCTCACCGTCAGCTTATAGGGGTTGTCCGAAGGAATGACCACCTTATAATCGGGGAATCGGGCGTCGATCAGCCGGCAGCTCATCTGCGTCGTGCCATGCGATACAAAAAGATGATTGCTATTGTAGCTGATAGTGATCTCGTCCTCGTTGGAAGGGAGGGCGGATTTTAAAAGATTCAGCGGCTTCTTCGGTACGATAAGACTATCGGTCTTAGGACAGCTCACATCTGTACGCTTGTAACGCACCAGGCGGTGAGCGTCTGTAGCCACAAACTGCAGCCCCTTCTTATCCATTTCAAAAAAGACCCCTGTCATAGCCGGGCGCAGATCGTCATTGCTGACAGCAAACAACGTCTTGTTGATAGCCGTCACCAGGGCGTTGGAAGTGGTGGTGAAAGAGGTCGTCTCGTCCGTTGCAGGCTCCTTGGGGAAATTGTCCGGATTTTCGCCCATCACCTTGTATTTACCGTTGTCGCTGGTCAGCTCTACGGCAAAATGCTTGTCGATATTGAAGGTCAGGGGCTGATCAGGAATATTTTTTAATGAGTCTATCAGTATTTTGGCAGGGATACAAACCTTACCGTTGTCCTTGGCTTCTACTTCCAAATGTACTTTCATCACAGTCTCCAGGTCAGTGGCTACTACAGTGAGCTTATTTTTCTCCACTTCAAACAGGAAATCTTCGAGAATTGGCAAGACGGTATTTGCATTAATGACGCCGCTGATCTGTTGCAATTGTTTCAATAAAGCCGAAGAAGAAACGATAAACTTCATGAATGGTATCTTTCAGGCGAAACTACTGATTTTTGGCTAATGGCCAAATTTAGGAACCGCCGGAAGCGGTTTGTTCTAAAAACAGACAGAACCGAGCCATGCGAAGGTTCCGACCGAGATGGAGGGTCACCGGGCACAACGAAGGTTACGATCCGGAAGGACCGTGACGGAACAGGTCCGCCGAAGATCCAAGCAGCTCCGCCGAAGGTCTGATATGCGGGAATTGGGCTATTTTTCGGGTAAGAACAATTCCCGCACTTGAATTCGGCCCGGCAGGGGCCGCCCATACCCTAATGGTGCATTTTATGTGACTAACGGGGCGTAAATTCGTAGGAACTAAATCGTTCCTTTTATGTTGGACAGGGTACAGCGCGGGGGGCGGCGGCAACAGCTGTCGCTGGAACAGGCTCTTCAAAAGGCAAGGCATTACTGCGCCTACCAGGAGCGTTGTCATGCCGAGGCAAAAGAAAAGCTGTATGGCTTTGGGCTGAAGCGGCAGGAGGTGGAAGAGGCGCTTTCCCGGCTCATCGAAGAGAACTATCTCAATGAGGAGCGTTTTGCCGTCCAGTTCGCCGGCGGCCGGTTCCGGATGAAACAATGGGGACGGATAAAGATACGTTATGAATTGAAGCAGAAACAAGTAGGCGACTATTGTATAAAAAAGGCGCTGGCCGCCATCGACCAGGAGGAGTACCATCGCACCCTGTCCCGGCTGGCGGAAGACAAATGGTCCGACCTGCAACAGGAAGAGCCCTATATCCGGCGTCAGAAGCTGCAAACCTGGCTGGTCCAAAAGGGCTACGAAATGGACAAGATACAGGACGCCCTCACAGAGCTAAAAGAAAAAGAATAAACCGATGTCGTCGCTCACCATAACGCTCATCCAGCCAGATCTTTATTGGGAAGACAAGGCCGCCAACCTGGAACATTTCGAAACCCTTATCGGGGGCATAAAGGAAAAGACCCAGCTGGTCATCCTGCCCGAGATGTTCAGCACCGGCTTTAGCATGCGACCCGCTCACCTGGCAGAAACAATGGACGGCCCCACCGTCGCCTGGATGAAACAAACCGCCGCCCGAAAAAAGATCATCCTCACCGGAAGCCTGATCATCGAAGAGGAGGGACAGTATTACAACAGGCTGATCTGGATGCTGCCCAATGGCCGGTATGGGATCTATGACAAGCGGCACCGGTTTGCCTATGCCGGCGAAGACGAACATTATACGCCCGGCCATAGGAGATTGATCGCCTCCGTCAACGGATGGAAGGTCAACCTGCTCGTCTGTTACGATCTCCGCTTCCCCGTATGGTCCCGCCAGCAAATGCGAAGACCCCCGGACCAGAACCCGTCTTCCCCCGATCCGGCGTCATCTTCCCGTTCGGCATCCCCGGACCCGGCAACAGGCATCCCCGTCCTGGCATCAAGCCCCCTCGATCCGGCCCCACCATCCGGCCCGCAACAGACCCCCTCCACGCTCCCGCCCGGCCCGACCCTGTCTTCCCCCCGCCCGGCCCCGTCTTCAACTCCCCCCGTCACCCCCGAATACGACCTGCTCATATATGTAGCCAACTGGCCCGAACGACGCAGCCATGCCTGGAAGACCCTCCTCCAGGCCCGCGCCATCGAAAACCAGGTCTATACAGTGGGCGTCAACAGGGTGGGTAACGATGGAAATAATATCTACCACAGTGGCGATTCCATGGTCATCGACCCCCTGGGAGAAGTTCTCTACCACGCACAGAAGGAAGAATCCGTCTTTACGTGTACCTTACAGCGCGAAAAGCTGGAAGAGGTCCGCACCCGCCTGCCCTTTTGGAAAGATGCCGACCAATTCAGTATCGAGCCCTAAAGGACCTGCGATGTATTTTTAACGACCTAACGAACCACAGGTTCGTTGTCCGAAGGACAAAAACAATGGACTGGCCCAAGGCCGGCCGGTCCGCCGAGAAATTTATGGCAACCGCATTCATCGCCCCCGAAATTTTCACGGGACACACGATCGAGACAGGCAAGGCTGTTCTGGTTAATGATAGCAAGATCACAGACATCGTCCCTATAGCCGATATTCCCCCCGGCTACAGGCAGCAACAATTGTCCGGCTATATGCTGGCGCCCGCCCTCATCGACCTCCAGATCTACGGAGGGAATGGCCGTCTCTTTTCTTCCGACATGACCACCGACACGCTCGAGGCTGTCTATGAATATTGCCTCGCAGGCGGCTGTACCCGGTTCATGATAACGCTCGCCACCAATTCCATGGAAAAATTCCTGCAAGCCATGGACGTAGCCCGTAATTACCAGGCGGGTGGCGGTAAAGGATTATTGGGCGTCCACCTGGAAGGGCCCTATATCAATCCGGCAAAAAAAGGGGCCCACCTGGAAAAGTTTATTAAAAAACCCACGATAGAAGAGATACAGCTCCTGCTGGAAAAAGGGAAAGGCGTCTTTAAAATGATGACCCTGGCGCCTGAACAGTGCTCCCGGGAATGTATCGAGCTCCTGCTGCAGCACAACATCATCGTTTCCGCAGGCCATAGCAACGCCCGCTATGGCGAAGCCATCGACGGGTTTTACCAGGGCATACCCGCCGCCACCCATCTCTTCAATGCGATGTCACCCCTTCAGGGACGTGAACCCGGTATGGTCGGCGCCATTTATGATAACCCCGATGTACGCTCCAGCATCGTGTGCGACGGCATCCATGTGGACTTTGCTTCCGTCCGCATCAGCAAGAAGATCATGGGCGACCGCCTGTTTTTTATAACCGACGCCGTAGCCGAAATACAGTATGGCGAATACGTGCATGTCTTCAAGGGCGACCGGTATACGCTCCCCGACG
>DASZWE010000718.1:0-5553 GCA_035546735.1 Puia sp. | reverse complement strand
TGGAAGGCGTCAAGGCAGCCATGCATTTCGGCAGAGGACGTGTCGTTCTTCGCGGCAAGCTGCATGTCGACACCAAGGCCAGCGGCCGGGAACAGATCATCATCACGGAAGTACCTTATCAGGTGAACAGGGATGCGCTCTGCGATCGCATAGGCCAGCTGGTGAATGAGAAGATCGTGGAAGGTATTGCCCACGTCAACAATGAATCCAACAACAAGGAAGGCACCCGTATCGTCATCGACCTGAAAAGGGACGCTATCGCCAACGTGGTGATCAACCAGCTGTATAAGCATACGGAGCTCCAGACCTCCTATGGCATCAACAACGTGGCACTGGTAAAAGGCCGACCCAGGACCCTTAACATCCGGGAGATGATCTCCGAGTTTGTGGAGTTCCGCCTGGAAGTCGTCACCCGCCGCACTATATTTGAGCTGAAAGAGGCTGAAAAGAAAGCACATATCCTACAGGGCTATCTCATCGCCCTGGATCACCTGGACGAGGTCATTGCCCTGATCCGGGCATCTTCCACGCCGGAAATAGCAAAGGAAAGCCTGGTCAATGCCGGCTGGGGATTGGACGAGGTACAGGCCAAAGCCATTCTGGAACTCCGGCTGCAACGCCTCACAGGCATGGAAAGGGATAAGATCCGTGAGGAATATGACCATCTGATGCAGCTTATCGCCTATCTGAAAGAGCTGCTTGCTGACGAAGGCAAACGCTTCGAGGTCATCCGCAAGGAGCTGCTGGAAGTAAAAGACAAATTTGGGGACGAGCGCAAGACAGAGATCACCTACCTGGACGACGAGGTCACTATCAAGGACCTCATCCGCGAAGAGGACGTGGTCATCACCATCTCCCACCTGGGCTATATCAAACGGACTTCTGCCACTGAATACCGCCAGCAACGCCGCGGAGGCCGTGGCGCCATCGGAGGCAAGATCAGGGACGAGGATTACATCGAACATCTCTTCGTAGCCTCCACCCACCATACCATGCTGTTCTTTACGGAGAAGGGACGCTGTTACTGGCTCAATGTATATGAGATCCCCGAAGGCGACAAGACCAGCAAGGGACGCGCCATTCAGAACCTCATCCAGATACCCCAGGATGATAAGGTGCGGGCCATCCTGGATGTCAAGGACCTGAAGGACGAAGCCTTTGTCAATACTCATTATATCGTACTATGCACCAAGCAGGGCATCATCAAAAAAACTTCCCTGGAGGATTTTAGTCGCCCCCGTCAGACGGGCGTCAATGCTATCACCATCGTGGAAGGCGACCATCTCCTGGAAGCACGTCTCACCGACGGCAACTCCGAGATATTGATGGCTGTCCGCAGTGGCAGAGCCATCCGTTTCGAAGAAGAAAAGGTAAGACCCACCGGTCGCGGCGCCATCGGCGTGGCAGGCATCGAAGTGGATGATAAAAATGACGAAGTAATTGGCATGATCTGTGTCAATAAGGAAGATAAATCCCGTACAGTCCTGGTCGTCAGTGAAAAAGGGTATGGAAAAAGAACGCCCATCGACGAATATCGTATTACCAATCGCGGCGGAAAAGGAGTGAAAACTATCAGCGTTACAGATAAAACCGGTAAATTGGTGGGCATTTTGGACGTGACGGAAAAAGAAGACCTTATGATCACCTGCAAGAGCGGTCTCACCATCCGGATGCCGGTCAATGGCATTAGCGAACAGGGTAGGGCCACCCAAGGTGTAAAGCTCATCCGTCTGGATGAAAATGATGAGATCGCCGCCATTACCAAGCTGGACAAGCTGGAGGAAGAAAATGGGAATGGACACGCCATTTCCGATGCCGGTAATCCCACACCCGGCCCGGTAGACCAGGAAGGCCCCGAACAGGGCGACCCCGATCCCGGACTCGATCCGCTGCTTGGAGTAGAACCCTCTGGAAATGAAGATTAAAGGGTTATGAGTTAATAATAAAAACAAACTCCTTAAAATAATAACTATGAACGTGAATAAACGACTTCTTGTCACTGGATTGTTTTCACTTGCCGGATGGGGCCTGTTCGCACAGAATGTGGATAAGGCTAAAGATCTTCTGAAATCGAACAAGCTTCCTGAAGCCAAGACCGAGATTGACAAGGCGCTCACCGTAGAAAAGAATCAAAAGAACAGTGAAGCCTGGTATACCAAGCTGAAGATTTACAACGCCATCGCCGCCGGTCCCTTGGCAGCACAATATCCCGATGCCCGCGATCAGGCATTTGAAGCATTGAAGAAATATACAGAGGTGGACGACAAGAAGCTGTTGTTGTTGCAGGTGGATGGCTACAAGCCCGTCAACGAGATATACCAGGGATATTTCCAGGTAGGCGCCAATGACTATAACGGCGGCAAATATGATTCCGCCCTCATTAACTTCAGCGGCGCCCTTCGCACCAGTTCCTTCATGAATGCCAAAGGCTGGACCAACCTGAAGATCGATACCACCTCCACGCTGTATGCCGGCATCTCCGCCGAAAAGGCCGGTAAGCGTGACTCCGCAGCCGTCTATTATGGCAAGCTGGCCGAAGCCAAGATCGCCAATATCAATGGCTCGAACATGATCGACATCTACAAATGGCTGGTAGATTATTACAATCAGAAAAAAGATGAGGCCAATACCAACAAGTTCATCGCACTGGCCAAGGAACAATATCCCGAAGATCTTTTCTGGCCCAGCACCGAGCTGGACAATCTCCGCGAAAAAGGTAATAAGGATTCTCTCTGGGCCAAATATGACGAGATCGTGGCCAAGTTCCCCAAGAATCACCTTTTCTTCTTCAACTATGGTTTGGAGCTATATCAATATTCATCCGACACTTCTTCCGGCAAGCGTCCCGCCAATGCGGATGCTCTTATTGCAAAGGCGCAGGAGATGTTGAAGAAATGTCTGGAGATCCAGCCAGACTACCCACAGGCTGCCCTGGTATTAGGACAGATATCCTATAATGCAGGTGTCGATCTGCAGGCCCAGACCAAAAAGATCCCGGGCAAGACTCCCGATGATGTAAAAAAGCGTGCCGCGCTGCGTGTCGAGGCGGGCAAGAAATTTGACGAAGCCATCCCCTATTTTGAAAAGGTAGATCAGGACCTGGGTTCCAAAGGCAAGTTGAAAATGGAAGAAAAGCAGAGCCTCAAAGATGCCTATGACCTGCTGATCACCATTTACGAGCAGAAGAACGTGAAAGATAAGGTGGATTCCTATACGACGAAGTTCAACAACGTGGACAAAGACCATTAATGTCTACAGTCCTGAAAAATATCGAAGGCCGGACCGCAAGGACCGGCCTTTATTGGTTATGCCAGATCGCAGGCTGGATACTATACTCCTGCTATCACTTCTATATCAATAGCGTCGGCTATATCGACAGCCTCTCCAATGCCCTGCTCTATTGCCTTCTCCTGTCCGCCTCAGGCATATTCATCACGGCCCTGTACCGCCTGCTGGCCCTGCGCCTTGACTGGCACGACCTGCCCCTGCTGAAGCTGCTTCCACGGGTCCTGCTGACCGTAACGCTGATGGCGGCCATTCTCACCCGGGTCAACCTGGGTATCGAAGAGCTTACCTTTCCCCAGTTTGTCCAGGACATTACCCTGATCCTGCTGATACGCACCATGGGAGCATGGCTGGAGCTGCTGTTCATCTATACGTTTATCTATCATCTTTACATTTATTACAGACGCTCGCTGGCAGCAGAAAAAGCCAGGGCCGGCGCCGAGCTGAGCATCCTCCGGAGCCAGATACACCCGCATTTTTATTTCAATACCCTTCACAACCTCTATGGCCTTGCGCTTGAAAGATCCCCCCGCACGGAGGAGGCGATCCTGCGACTGTCCGATATCATGGAATATGTCATCTACGACTGTCGCAGCGATAAAGTGACCCTGGAAAAAGAGATACGTTTTATCCGGTCCTATATCGAGCTGGAAAAGCTACGCTATGGGGACGAGCTTCAAATGCAGGTGGAAATGGATATACAGCCTACCGACAGGCTCATTGCACCCCTGCTTTTAATACCTTTTGTAGAGAATGCATTCAAGCATGGCGCCGAACAGCAGGAGAGAGGCGCGCATATTGCCATCCATGCGGCATTGAAGGGAACTGATCTTTATTTCGAGGTGACCAATACCGCTCCGCAGGCCGGGAACGCCCCGGGTGGAACGGGTCTGGGCAACGTTAAAAAAAGATTGCAATATCTTTACCCCGGCGGACACCAGCTGGATACGGGCTGGTCTGATGGCCGGTACATCGTGAGACTGGTAGTTAGCCTGTAATGCAATGCCACTTCAATGCATCATAATAGAAGATGAGCCCATCGGCAGAAAGATTCTGCAGGACTATATCCGGCAGGATTCCCGATTGCAGCTGGCGGGGACCTATCGCACCGCCGCGGAAGCAGGATCGCATGTCCCCACGCTACATCCCGACCTGCTGTTCCTGGATATCCGGATGCCGCTTCTGTCCGGCATCGAATGGCTTCGATCCCTCCCCACACCGCCTCTCGTCATCTTCACGACCGCCTTTCGGGAATATGCTATCGAAGCCTTCGATCTGAATGCCGTGGATTATCTTCTCAAACCCTTTTCCTTCCTCCGTTTTGCGCAGGCCGTCCAAAAAGCCCTGGACCGTTGTTCGCCCGCTGCCGGGCCGACGGCAGGCGACCTCTTTCTTCGGGATGGTACAAAATGGCTTCGCATCGGCATCGATCATATCCTCTATATAGAAGCCATGCGGGAATATGTAAAGGTCGTTACCACGGATGGAACGCATCTGATACATCAATCCATGAAGAGCATGGAAGAACAGCTGCCGGCAGACCTTTTCCTGCGCATCCACAAATCCTATATCGTCGCTACCTCCCGGATACAGGCTGTGGAAGGGAGAGAAGCGCTCGTGGGAAAACAGCGTCTTCCTATCAGCCGCCAGCTGAAAAAAGAAGTCCTGGATAAGATCACCCGCTCCGGCCGGTGACGCTTCGTGCGCCTTTTCGGGCACTTGGTAGAAAATTTTTCCCTTTCATTCCTGCCGCCTGTACCTTGCCTCCATAAAATACACCGTCATGCGTTCTATAAAATATCTTCCTCTTTTCATGCTATGCTGGATTGCCTGTGATACGGGCAATACATCCTCCATTACAGGTCGGGCAGCCATGAAAGAAAGGCTCACCCGTCTGGATGACCTGCACGAGCTCAGGGCTGCGCACAGCGCAACACTGTTGATCAATGGAAAGGTATTGATCGCCGCGGGATTCCGGAAAGGGCCCGATACCTATAGTCAGCTTTATAGCAGGACAGCCGAGCTATACGACCCTGTCACCCGGAAATTCAGCTATACGGGTAGCTTGCAGATTGCCCGTTGCGGACAGACGGCCACGCTGCTCCCGGGTGGTGATGTCCTCATCACAGGTGGTAATAACGACAGGCCCCGGCTGGCCAGCGCCGAGTTGTACAACAGCAGCGAGGGTACCTGGACACGTCTTCCGGATATGCTCTCCGGCAGGGAAGGACATCGCGCCATGCTGCTTATTAATGGGAAGGTGCTGAT
>DASZWE010000717.1:0-2913 GCA_035546735.1 Puia sp. | reverse complement strand
GTTTGAGCAGGCGTTCGTTGGTGGCGATGGCTTCTTTTTGTTCCAGGATGCTGTGCTGGTAGCCGGTATTTTCCCGCTTGATCAGGAAGAGTCCGTAGAATATGAAGGCGATGGCCAGCAGCTGGTTGAAAAAATAAAAGAAGATATTTACCGTGGCCAGCTGATAGGTATAATTCTTACAGATGACAGCCAGTACGAAATAGCTGACCATGGACCATCCCAGCGAGAAAAGCATCTGGTCCAGCTCCTGGAGGAAGAATACGGAAAGGATGCCGTATAAGATAAAGGAAAGCTCGACGCCCAGGTTGATACCGGTGAAGTAGACGATGCTGGTGGCAAACGGATAGAGAGCAAAGTAGGCCAGCTGGGCCAGGAAGTGATAATGCCGGGCATTGAGCCAGAGGACCAGCACGCTGACCAGGGCGGGGATGCCGGCTATCAGCCATACCGGGGTTGGGAGATGTCGTTGTGAAATGCCTGCGATGGGAACAAGGATGCCTGTCAGCAGTTGGAAAAAGTTCAGCTGGTTGAAGATGGCCAGCTTTCTCTTCTCATAATCACCCATGGACGGGTCGGCGCCGATGGCCTTGATCTTTTCCATCAGACCCAGAAGACCGCGTATACGGAGACGGGAGACCCTGACCGCTGGCGGCGGTTCCTCCGGCCTACGGACATCACGCGCAGGTATACGAAGGCTTTTACCCCAATTCGTGCGGAAGGGCAGTGACCAGCGAAGCGACTTAAGCCTTAGCCGTTGCGGCAATGCAAACGGTTTTTGCGAGGTTAACTTCATGGGTATTAGTGAATAGAGATAAGCCGGACGACAAAATAAGTATTTTAATTAAGAATGCCAAGCTTCCATCGGCACACTAATAACGAAAATTCCATAGAGGCAGTATAGCATTTTAACTAAAGGGGGGGCCTGGCAAAGTTGGATTTTGACAAGATCCGGGACGGGAAGATCAGGTGTAACCTTCTGCAAGCCATCCCTTTAACCTTTCAGGCAACCAGTCCCTGCCGGACTGTCCACATACGAAAGAGGCCGGCCCCGCGTTTTTAAACACCCTTAGGGAACGGTCCCGGGGACAGGAACCGCTAGAGGCGGTTCGTCCGAAGGACAGGCATTTTAACTCTAAATCCTAAACACCAGATCATGATCTGCTCTTTAAGAAAAGGCGTCGCCTTCCTATGTCTGCTGGGTACTTTCCCGCTTTCTTCTTTTTCCCAGGATCTTGCCGGCCTCCGCACCGGGAACTACACAGGTGTCGACGGGGTATTCTTCAATCCCGCGAATATTGCGGGCAGCCGTTACAGATGGGATGTGAATATCTGGTCATTGAACCTGCTGGTAGGTAATGATAAAGCTTCCTACAGTTTCAAGGACCTCGCGCATTCGCTGAATGGTGATACGTTGAAACAGCGAATAGCCGGGGCCAGGTCGGGTAATACCAGCGCCATGATGGATCTGGATCTTTTAGGACCTTCCTTTATGCTCAACATAGGGAAGAATGCGTTTGCCTTCACCAGCCGGCTGCGTGTCATGGCGAATACGAAAAAAATGGATGGCAAGCTGCTGAACCAGTTCATCAACGAGGATGCGGGCGACCCGGAGCTGCCTTATAATTTTTCCACCAGCGGCGACAACCTGATCAGCGTAAATGCCTGGACGGAGTTTGGCGCCAGCTTTGGCCGTGTGCTCCTGGATAAGGGGCCGCATTATTTCAAGGGCGGCATCACGTTGAAATATCTTGCCGGTGTGGCCAATGGCTATTTACAGATGAGCAACCTGCAGGGAACGCTGGATGCAGACCCCACCGGGGTATACCTGGCGCAGACCGCGGGGACCCTGGGTGTTGGTTTTGGCGGCACCCGTATCGACGACCTCAAGGACGGGCATCTGGGTGGGCTCAATAGTTCGGGTTTTGGAGGTGACATCGGGTTTGTCTACGAGTTCAGACCCTTTCCTCATGGGTACCTGCTGCGGGCGGGCGTGGCGCTGCTGGATGTAGGGTCCATCAGCTATAAGCAGGATGCTTCCCGCACCGGCGCTTATACGACACATGTCACCGGTACAGAACGGTTATATGTCAACGAATTTGGAGAGGTGGATAATTACAAGCAATTCATGGATAGCCATCCCCAGTATTTTACTGCCGTACCGCCGGGGAATGGATCGGGCTACAGCGTGAGCCTGCCGACTACCCTGCACCTGGATCTTGATTACCATATTTTAAAAGGACTTTACGCCAATGCATCGAGCCAGCTGTCCGTGGTCGGGAATAAGCCCTACAATAGCAGCTATTACAATGCTTTCACCCTGACGCCGCGCTGGGAGAGCCGGCGTTTCGGGTTTTATCTGCCCGTGAACTACAATGCGCTGACGCATTTCAATGCGGGATTTTCGGCCCGTATAGGGCCTTTCTTCTTTGGGTCGGGCAGCGTGCTGTCGGCCGTGCTCAAGGATTCCAGGCAAATGGATTTTTTTCTTGGTTTCCGGTTCGGGGGATTGAAGAAGGGGTAACTTTTACAAAAATTTAATCTTGATGGGATGATCGAACAATCAGTAACTTTAGATGTTCGATAACTATTAAATCATCACGTCATGACCCGCAAGAGCCATGATACCATTAAAAAAACATTCATTCATCATGAAACGTACAGCTAAGGCACATTGGAAAGGTAACCTTAAAGAAGGCAAAGGAGAGATATCTACTCCCAGCACGATCCTCAATCAGACGAATTATTCTTTCAAGACCCGTTTTGAGCAGGGTGTGGTCGGCACTAATCCCGAGGAGCTGATCGCTGCCGCTCATGCCGGCTGTTTTACCATGGCCGTAAGCGCACAGCTGACCCAGAAAGGAATAGCCGCCAATGACCTGGAGACAGAAGCAATTCTCGACCTGGATATGGTTG
>DASZWE010000716.1:0-3844 GCA_035546735.1 Puia sp. | reverse complement strand
GCGTCACCTACCCCGGGGATACGCTGTAATTTGGGGATCAGGTTTATCCGGATGTAGTTCTGTAAGAATGTCTCATCATAATGGGCGCTGTCCTTGGAGTAAAGGCCCACGAACATGATGATGCTATTTTGTTGTTTCTGGGTGGAGATACCTGCCTGTATTACCTCCTGTGGTATCTGGCTGGTGGCTTTGGCGACCCTGTTCTGCACGTTGACGCTGGCGATGTCCGGGTTGGTGCCTTGCTTAAAGTACACCGTAAGGGTCATCGAGCCGTCGTTGCTGGAGTTGGAGGTCATGTAGGTCATGTTCTCCACGCCGTTGACGGCTTCTTCCAGCGGGGTGGCCACCGAACGGGCCACCACTTCCGCATTGGCGCCGGGATAAGAGGCTGATACCACTACACTGGGCGGCGCAATGTCCGGGAAGAGGGTAATGGGCAGACTAAATAGGGACAATCCGCCCAGAAGAAGTAAGATGATAGAAATAACCGTTGATAACACCGGTCTTTCGATAAATTTCTTAAGCATACAATTCTCTTTGTTATAATTCTCTTTGATATAAGTTATACGATCTCCCGGTGGGCCTCGACAGGCCCATTACAGGCGAATGTTCTGCGACAATTTTGGGTTCCGGGAGGTGCGGATGTTTTACAGCGGCATAGCGTGGCGTACGCTATCGGCCGACAACACCTGTGGTTGGATCACTGCTCCGTCCCTCAGGCGGTCCATACCGGCGAATACGATCTTCTGGCCGGGCTGCAGCCCTTTGTTGACGAGGTAGTAAGCAGTAGTCTGCCCGCTGATGTTTATGGGCTGGCTCATCACCTTATTGGAATCTCCGAGGATATATACAAAGACCTTATCCTGGATCTCATAAGTCGACTGCTGAGGAACGGCCAGCGTGTTGCCGGAAGCCTGGGGGATCCGGATCTTGCCGGTGCTGCCTGTGCGCAGAAGTCCTTCTCCATTGGGGAATACAGCGCGGAACTGGATGGTGCCCATGTTCTTGTCGAACTGACCTTCCATCAGCTCCACCTTACCTTTCGCGGGGTAGATGGACTTATCGGCCAGTTGCAATTCCACGGCTGGGATACCCTTTATTTTTTCGGCGATGGTTTTGCCGGGGGCCTGGCTGGTGAATTCCAAAAAGTCCTTTTCGCTCATGGAGAAATAGGCATATACTTCTTTCACGTCGGAGAGGACGGTCAGGGCTTCTGCTTCCCCTTTACCAACCAGGGCGCCAGTCTTGAAAGGTATCCGGCCGATGTAACCGCTGACGGGAGCTTTTACTACTGTCCAACCGAGGTTGATGCCTGCGTTGTTGCCGGCGGCTTCGGCCTGTTTGACGGCGGCTTTGGCGGCCTCGTATTCAGCCTGTGCAGCCTTCAGCTGTACATCGGATACTACTTTATTCTCGACCAGGGGCTGGAGCCTTTTGACCTCGATGTCGGCTTTTTCCAGGTTGGCCTTGGCAGCCAGGACATTGGCCTGGGCGTTATTGACCTGCTCGTCGTAAGGCTTGTCGTTGATCTTGAACAGCGGCTGGCCTGCTGTGACATAAGCTCCTTCTTCTACATAGATCTTATCCAGGTAACCACTGACCTGGGGGCGGATCTCCACGTTGGTCTTACCTTCCAGGGAAGCGGAATATTCCTCGTCGGTGGTGGTGGAAGCGGGATCCAGCTGAAGTACGGGCAGCGCGGGCGGAGGCGGAGGGGCTTGATTGCCTTGTGCTGAAGAACAGCCGACTAACACGGCGGCTGCTACGATGACGAATAGCGGAAATAAAACTAGACTTCTCATAACGTTATTAAATTGTTTAATGATGTTAAGCTAAAAGCATAAAAAAATCGACCGTCTCTAAATAATCTACCACTGTTAAATCAATGGGTAAAAAAAATGCTCAATGTTCATATGGAGCATGTCAGGTCTCCGACGGCGGGCGGGTTGACCGGGGTCCTTCTGCAGTTTAGTGCTTGTTTCAACAGACGGCTGTCTGTTTTGTTCGCTGCCGTCCTTGTGACGGACAAAAAACTGTTCAGGGTCTAACTTTTAAGCGATCGTGTGATACCGGTGATCGCATCTTTCAGTATCTGGCGGTTGATCTCATCCGAAGCGCCTTTGCGCACGATGTTTATCGACACCAGACCATGGACGATGGACCAGTAGGTATAATATTTTGTACATACCCGGTCGTCTTCCGGGTCGCTGATGCCCATCAGTTGCATGATAGGTTTTGTAGCGATGCCATAGGGAGTGGATTCAATAGGGAGAAGATCTTCTATTACACAGCAGTTGACCTGGACGCCGAACATCAACTGATAATATTCTTTTTCTTCAAAGGCAAAATTCCAGTAAGCGAGCCAGATGGCGTCCAGCTGTTCTTCGGGGGTCTCGTATTTGTCACGCGCCTCTTTCATCTTTTCTCCCAGTAACAGATATCCTTTTTTGGTAAGCTCCAGGAGAATGCCTTCTTTGTTGGCGTAGTATTCATAGATCATGGGGGCGGTATACTCGATCTTTTCAGCGATCTTACGCATGCTTAATGCCTGCCAGCCCTCTTCCTTCACGATCTCGTGGGCGGCGTTGATGATATTGACCTTTGTATTTTCCTTTAATCGATGTATTCTTTCCTTGCTCCCCATGTAGTGGCGTGTTTTACTATCTTAAATAATTTAACACCGTTAGACAAAATTAGAACTAAAATACAATTCACCAAAAGATTTTTTTGGATATTGGGGGTGCGGCTCTCTAGTTATTTGATAATTAAACTATTAAAGTTATCGAAGACGGTCGGCGCTTTTTACCAGTTTCTCGTCTTTGCGGATATTCCGGGCTGCCATGAACAGCAGGACCGGTATGACCAGGGAGAAAAGCGCACCAAGGCTGTAATTGCCGGACTCGAAGGGTGGAACACCGCTCTTCCACCAGTAGAGAAGGATATTGAGCAGGGACAGGAAGATGAGTCCAATCGTGATCCAGAGCTGTTTTTTCCTAACCTTGAAGTTGAAGATGTTGATAAGAATGCCGGCAATGAGGATTACTGTGACAACCAGGATCAGGATGCTACCGGAGCCCGCGCTGACCGTCCCCGCGCCAAAGGTTGGCACTGCTTTTACCTCCAGCGGAGCAATCCCGTTCAGTCCTACCTTCATATTTCCAAAATAGAAGGCAAATTTAAAGGTCAGCCCTGCGGAGACGGCGGCCAACAACATCCATATGGTTTGTATTCTTTGCAGCATAGCTGACGTTTTACAAATTTGGTTTGCGTTTTATCCCAATTCAGGATAAAGAGGGAACTGCTTCATAAAGCTGTTGACCTCTCCTTTCAATGTCGCCAGCACTGCTTCATTCTCACCATTCATCAGCGCCTTATCGATCATGTCCACGACGGTGCGCATATGCGACTCCTTCATGCCACGGCTGGTGATGGCGGGTACGCCCACCCGAATGCCTGAAGTGACAAAGGCGCTTTTATCATCGAAGGGAACCATGTTCTTATTGACGGTGATGTCGGCCTTCCCCAGTGCAATTTCGCCTTTCTTACCACTGATATCCTTATTGCGCAGGTCGATCAGCAGCAGGTGATTGTCCGTGCCGCCGCTGACGATGTCATATCCTTTTTCCAGAAAGACTTTCGACATGGCCTGGGCATTGGCAATGACCTGTTTGGCGTATACGGTGAAATCATCGGAGAGTATTTCTCCGAATGCCACGGCCTTGGCGGCGATGACGTGTTCCAGGGGGCCGCCCTGTGTACCGGGGAATACGGCCATATCGATGAGGTTGCTCATGGGACGGATATTTCCTTTCACATCCTTTAAGCCAAAGGGATTGTCGAAATC
>DASZWE010000715.1:0-4069 GCA_035546735.1 Puia sp. | reverse complement strand
CTGGTACTCCTGTTCAACTTCTTTGGGTACTATGTAAATCATCTTAAGTCATTAGAGAACAAGGAATTAATAGAGGCGATCAACCGGTCGGCCGGACAGCAGACCTATAGCCAGCTCATCGCAAAAGAGTCCCTTTTACTGCTGAATGACCCCGACCGCAGGACTATTCACGCCCAAAAAGACTCCCTATCCTCCTATCTTACCAGATTTCAGGCGGAACAGCAGCTGCTCCAGGAACAAGCCGGGTCCGCCAAACCGCCCGTCCCCGATAAGATATTTCAGATCAAGCTCTTACTCTCCAGCTCTCAACAGTATTTCCTGCCCATGATAGCCATTGGCCAGGAGCTTGCCCAGGCAGACTCCTCCCTGATAGCGATCAACCGCCGCCTGTACATGCGGGATATGTTGTACAACGAACAGAAATACAATACTTTACTTGGACAAATAGGCCAATACTACACCGAACTCGTCAATGAAAAGAACAGCGAAGTATCCACCATCGACACGGGGAAGTTCATTTCCCTCATCATCGCCATCATCTGCCTGGCCCTCCTGGTGCTGGAACCCGCCTTCAAAAAAGGCGAAAAGAACTACAACGAACTCCAAAAAGCTCGCAACGACCTGCTGAATGAAAAGAAGTTTTTGGCCTCCATCCTTCAGTCGCAAACCAACTATGTCATCCGCCTCAATCGCCAGGGTCAATTCACCTATGCCAATCCCGCCTTCTTAAAAACCTTTGGATACGCGGAACAGGACCTGCAGCACGTGCTTTTCTATACCACCATCTTTCCAAAAGACCTCGCCCGTTGTCAGCAGGTGGCGAATGAATGCTGGAACAACCCGGGCAAAGTATCCCGCTTGCTGATCCGCAAACCCATCGGACAGTCCCGGCAGTTCCTGTGGACGGAATGGGAATTCCTCGCCTTGCAGGATGAGGACGGTCAGGTCAACGAGATACAGGGCATCGGACTCAACGTCTCCGAAAAGCTGCAGACCCAACAAATAAAAGAAGATGCCATCCGCACCCTTTCCTATGCCATGACATACGCCAGGATGGGCTCCTGGAAACTGGACTTCGTCACCGGCGAACTCTCCCTCAGCAAAGAGTTCAAAGCCCTGCTCGCCATGGACGACGAAGACCCCGACAAGATCTCCATGGACACCTTTCTTCACACGTACATCGTACCGGAAGACTTCAACATGGTCTCCGACGAGCTGGCCAGGGCCATCCAGCATAAAGAGAATACGGGTTACGAGAGCACCCTTTCCTGCCGTGTCATTACCAAACAGGGATGGATGCGTTATTTGTCCATAAAAGGAAAGGTAGTAGACGAACAGATGGAATTTGGCATCGCCCAGGATATCACCTCCCAAAAGGAGTCGGAAAATGCCCTGCTCAACAGCGAACAGAAATTCCGGCTGCTGGCGGAAAATTCAGAAGATATCATCAGCGTCCATGCCATCGACGGCACCATCTGGTACCTGTCGCCCTCCGTGAAAACAGTCCTTGGATATGAAGTGGACGATGTCATCGGTCGCCCCTTCGAACAATATGTCCATCCGGACGACAGACGTAAATTCGTTTCTGCCGAAGACATCCCTTCTTTCTCCACCAGGGAAAGCCTCATCGTACGGTACCGTATCCTCAGAAGGGACGGCTCCTATATCTGGCTGGAGACCATCATCAAACCCATTGCCGATGAAGAGGAGCTGGTCAAGCTCATCTGCACGTCCCGGAATATCACCGACCAGATGATCGCACAGGAGAAGCTGAAGAAAAAAGACCAGCTGCTCCATGCCGTTGCACAGGCCACGCACTCCCTGCTGATCAATACCGACCTGGACCAGGCCATCAGGGAATCCATCCAGATCCTCGGCAGCCGGGCGACAGTGGACAGGGTCTATGTATTCCAGAATCACTATGACAACGCCACGGCAAAATGGCTTACCACGGAGACATACGAATGGACGGAAGACCCCGCAAATCTTCGCATCGACAGACCGGCAATACAGAATATTCCTTTCGAAAACATAAAAAAGATCGTCGAACCCCTGCAGGCAAAAAAACCATTTGTCAGCTACAAAAGCCGGGAAGACGATCCGCAGCTGGTCCATATCTATAACACCAGCGCCATCCTCTCCTCCGTTGCCGTTCCCATCTTCCTGAAAGATGCATTCTGGGGATTTGTAGGGTTCGATGAACTGAAAAAGGAAAGGGAATGGTCGGAAGCCGAATTTTCCATCCTCCGCTCTTACGCCTCTTCCCTGGCAGCCGCCATCGAACGTAAGCAGATCGAAGTGGAGCTGGTTCAGGCCAAAGAGCTGGCCGAATCCGCCAGCCTCGCCAAGAGCGAATTCATGGCCAATATGAGCCACGAGCTCCGTACACCCATGAACGGTATCATCGGATTCACCGACCTGGTGCTGACCACCGAATTGCAAAAATCGCAGCGGGACTACCTGCAGAACGTAAAGAAATCCGCGTATGGCCTCCTGAGCATTATCAACGATATCCTCGACTTCTCGAAGATCGAAGCGGGCAAGCTGCACATCGAACATACCCTCTTCAAGCTCGACGAGCTGATAGAAGAGACCATCGACATGCTCACCATCAAGGCCTTTGAGAAGAAGCTGGAAATGCTCTACCGGGTAGACCCCTCCATACCTTCCCAGTTCGTAGGAGACCCTACCCGTATCCGTCAGATAGTCGTCAACCTCGTAGGCAATGCCATCAAATTCACCGGTGAAGGCGAGATCCTCGTCTCCATCGAAAAAGACGGCGACACATATTCACAGGATGGAAAACAGTATCTACGGCTGGCCATAGGGGTAAAAGACACCGGCATCGGCATCCGCAAAGAGAAATTGCAGAAGATATTCGAAAGCTTTACCCAGGCCGACACTTCCACCACCCGCAAATACGGCGGTACGGGTCTGGGCCTTACCATCTCCCGCAGCCTGTCCGAGCTCATGGGCGGCCAGCTCATCGTGGAAAGCGAACCCGCCAAAGGCAGCTCCTTCACCCTGCAGCTGACCCTGGAAGTTGCCAACCTGCAGCCGGAGATCCTTCTGCCGCCGCAGCCGCTGTTAAAGAAAGTACTGATCATAGATGACAACCTCAGCAACCTCCAGCTGATGAAAGAGAATTTCGGATATTTCAATATCGAGGCCGACCTGGCTACCAGCGCCGCGCTCGCGCTGGCAAAAATAAAAGAGGCAGCCGGGAAGAATGAACAATATGATCTCATCGTCACTGATCACCTCATGCCCGGCATGGATGGCATCTCCCTGGTAAAAGAAATAAAAAAGACCTTCCCGGGGACGGAACAGCTCTTTATGCTCATGCTGCCCTCACCGGAAAAAAATATCTATCACAGCGAGGCGGTCCGGGCGGGTATTAATAAGTTCCTTTCCAAGCCGGTGAAAATGCATGAGCTGCACGCCACCCTGCTCTCCCTGTTCGAAAAGAACATGCAGACCGACAGCCTGCACCCCTCTCTTCCCGCCAATGTCGAAAAGATCACCGAACCCACCAGCATCATGGTGGCCGATGACGACCCTATCAACATGCTCCTCATATCGGAAGTCCTCCATAGAATGGGCTTCGAGGTCATACAGGTGAGCAACGGTAAAGAAGCCCTTGACAGACTGCCCCACTGCGAGCCCGTGATCATATTCATGGACGTCAACATGCCCGAAATGGACGGCTATACCACCACCCGGGCCATCCGTAAAATGCCGCAACCGTATTGCAATATCCCCATCGTGGCGCTCACCGCCGACGCCATGAAGGGGGACCGGGAAAAATGTCTGGAAGCAGGAATGAATAAATATATCTCCAAGCCCTTCCGCCTGGAAGAGATCGATGAAGTGCTGCGGCACTATACGCTGGTGGTGTAACGGGCCGCCGGACGGTTTACAGCACAAATCTATACCCCACGCCTTTGATAGTGATGATCTCCAGCGAGCCATCATCCTTGAGATACCCCCGCAGCTTGGTAATATACACATCCAGGTTACGGCTGTTGAAAAAGCTGTCATTCCCCCATAGTAATTGAAGAATATCTTT
>DASZWE010000714.1:0-9118 GCA_035546735.1 Puia sp. | reverse complement strand
CCATGATTCACGACAGCATCGTCCGATCTGTGCGCACCCGACGTTGCCAGGAGAAGAAGAATGGTCAGCAGGATAAACACTGCTTCAAAGACAATATCCCCTTTGGGTAGCCAGCGAAGACACACAAAGTACACGAGCCCGATAATGACAAAAATAATATTCACCGCAAAGATCAACGAAGAGACATTGATGAGCGCCGAAGGTAAGAATCCGGTATCGATCCGGTAGATAATGTTAAAGGCAAGACAAAGTACCGTACCTGCAAAACCCGCAAATACGCCAGTCAGTAAGGCTCCGTTAAACAATCCGCCCATTGGTTCCTGATGATGTTGTGCCATAATAAAGTTGCGTTTATTTGTTATAGGTTATATCTGTTTCTCACCGCCTTCAACGGCTCCTGCAACAGCCTCCTGCCCTGAACCATCATCCGCCTCGTCCTTTTCGGCGAATGATATTCATGCTCCTTCTGTTTCTGCTGACTATAATAGTTCAGTATGGCCGCCGATGTGACGATGCCCACTGTTTTATCCGATGTCTTGTTGTCCCGTACCAATAATGTATCCGTATTGTGCTGGCCCATCATTTCGGCCGCCAGCCCCACATCATCCGACAGATACACAAAGGGCAACCCGGTCGCAGCGGAAGGGATCACCGGGGTCAAAAGCCGTTTCACCGTCGCTCCCTGCAGCACATCCGGCTCAAAAGCGTCCGGCGCATTCACCCCTCTGCGCTTGATCTTTTCCGTCATAATGCTTCCATTCATCAAAAAGAAGGAGAGGAAGTAGGCAGCGACGGAAGCTCCCAGCACAGGCAGCAGACCATGGGATTGGCCCGTCGTCTCCAGCGCAAAGACCACCGATGTCAGCACCGCCCTGGAAGCGCCTGCAAACATCGCAGCCATACCCGCCAGGGCCGCCGTCGCCGGATCGATCCCCAGCCTGGGGAATAAATGCGAAGCGCCCAGACCCAGCAAGGCTCCCAGACCTCCTCCGATGGTAAATAAGGGGGCGAGTGTACCGCCCGAAGTGCCACTCCCAAGAGAGATGGCCCAGGAAATATATTTCAGCACACAAAGAGAGATCAGTATCCGCATAGACCAGGACCCCGTCAATAAATATTGAATATTGTCATATCCCACACCCATCGTATGCGGTGCGAAATATCCCACTACACCGATAGCTACCGCCCCGATGGCAGGCCACCACATCCAGTGGATGGGTAATCTTTCAAACAGGTCTTCAATAGCATAGATGGACCGTGATACACCCGCGGCCACTACACCGACGATCAATCCAAGCCCTACATAGGCCACCAGCGCGCTGTCGGTAGGTACCGGTATTTCCGGCATGGCAAACACAGGCGTCGTACCGAATAATAAAATATGCATGCCCGCACCCGTGATACAGCCTATCGCCACAGGTATGATGCTACGCGGAGAAAATTCGAACAGCAGAAGCTCGACGGCCAGCAGCACCGCCGCCAGCGGACTCCCGAAAATAGCAGCCATACCCGCACAGGCTCCTGCCGCCAGTACGATCTTACGCTCGCCGGAAGATATATGCATCCACTGCCCCGTCAGCGACCCAAAAGCGCCGCCCGTGGCGATGATCGGCCCCTCTGCGCCAAAAGGACCACCCGTGCCAATAGAAATAGCCGCCGACAGCGGCTTCAAAAAGGTCAGCGCGGGAGGGATTCGACTGTCCTCCAGAATGATCTTTTCCATCGCCTCAGGAATGCCATGCCCGCCGATAGCCCTGGAACCATACCGCGCCATGAACCCCACCAGGATGGCGCCGATAATAGGTACCACCATTACCAGCAGTCCCAGCTGATTGCCGGCAGGACTGGCGGGTTCAAAGGATACACGCCCATAAAAGGAGATATTAGTAATAAGATCAATGAGATATACAAGCCCTTTGGCCAGTACGCCAATAATAATTCCATTGATTGCCACCTGTATACATAGGTAAAATACGCGCTTATTCACCGGAGCCTTCCGTACGATCCTTTCTTTCATGGCGCAAAGATATTGCACTGGCAATACTTTTTGCGATAATTTTAATAATTAACAACGAAAAGTATTAACTAAACAATATACCTAGATACAAGAAGGATTGATTATCATTGTGGCATGACAGCATTACCATGCAATCTCGACGATTGCTTCTTATGTCAGCATTGCATTCCCGAATGGAAAGAGGTTATCGCATTGAAAAAGACCACTTTATCCGTAAAGAAAGGGAAAGCCATATTCCGGGAAGGCGAAAAGGTAAAAGGTATCTTCTTCCTCTACCGGGGGCATGTCAAGGTCCATATGCAATGGAAGGAGCAGAAAGACCTCATTCTCCGCTTTGCCGCCCCCGGAGATATCCTGGGACATCGCGGTCTGGGCGGTGTCGACCACTATCCGGTCACAGCCACGGCGCTGGAGGACAGCCAGCTCTGCTATATTTCCAGTGATTTTTTGGAGATCTCCCTGAAAGCCAACCCGCAGCTCACCTACAAACTCATGCATTTTTATGCGGCGGAGCTCCAGAGGACGGAACAAAGGATGAGAGAAATGGTCCATATGGAGGTCAAAGGAAGGATCGCAGGCGCCCTGCTGGAAATAGAAGCCCTGCCCTTCACCGTCACCCGGCAGGACATAGCCTCCTATGCGGGCACTACTTATGAGACAGTCTTTAAATTTCTTACGGAGCTGACCAACGGCAATATCATATCTACATCCGGAAAGAACATAAGCATCAACGATCCCGCACACCTGAAAAACTACATCCGGACAGCCGGCCCGTTTTAGCGTATCAGCACGACGGTTCCCTTGTGGACGACGGTCTTACCCTGGTAGGAAATTCCCTGCACCATCCAGACAAAGGTCGCCGGATCCTGCAACCTGCCATTTACACGGCCATCCCAGCCCTTGCCCGCCTGCGACGTGCTGAAAACCAGCTGGCCATAACGATTGTACACCCGGAAATACTCGAAGGTGGCAATACCTACCGGCACCGGCCGGAAGACATTATTGGCAACTCCTCCCGGCGTAAAGGCGCTGGGCACAAAGATATCCGGCAGCGTCTTGAACACCTTGACTAAAATAGAAGCTGATCCCGAACATCCCACCTCCGTGCTGGCCGTCACGACATACCGGATGGAGTCGATAGCAGGTCCCAGAACGGCGACAGGATTAGGTATAAATGGATCGTCCAGCCCCGTCGTCGGAACCCATGAATAATAGGCGGCGGTAGTATCGTTGGAGGTAGCATTCAGCTGTAAAGGCTGATTGAAAACAATAGCTGTATCATGCCCCGCATCGACCACGATCTTCTGATGCACATGGATCATAAAGGTATCCTTAAGCGCATTGGGACAGCCCGAATTCAGGATGCTCAGCACATAAATGGTGGATTGCGTAGGACTGGCCAGCGCATTGATTGCATAAGGCGTACTGTTGATGATTCCATTTCCCTGGTTCGACAGCGGTTCCGTATTGCTCCAGGTATAGCTCGTTCCCAACGAGATATAAGCATTCAAGGGAGCTACAGCCCCGTAACAGATAGGTGTGTCCGCAGGAGCGGCCGTCGCCTCGGGGAACCTTGCCGATAAGAGGTTTACAGCTGCCGGAGAGCTTATATCCGAGGGACATACCCCGCTCTTCACTATCGTGCGGAATCGGGTCGAAGAAGCGATCCCCACTACGTTATAGCTGGTATCCGTGAGCACCGGAGCAAAATCCGTCCAGTTGATGCCATCCGGCGACGATTGCCAGTTCGATACACTGCCTACATATCCTTGCAGGGTCAATAAGGCGTCCTTGTTTTGTCCCATGCAAAATACCATATCGGCAGGACTCAACGTCCCTCCGACTGTCTGTGGATCAACCTTCATGATGGTTGCCGTGCTGGTATCTACAGCGCAGCTTTCTCCATTCTGTACCACGGCCCGGTAATTGGTAGTAGCTGACAGATTTTGCGCCGTATAGTTGGGGGAAGTCACCGACAAAGTGTTCCAGGTAATGCCATCCGTAGAAGACTGCCAGCTGAGAACGCTACCGGTATAGTCATTCAGCGTCAGCACCGCGCTATTGATGCCCGAGCACACCTCCGTCCCACCCGTGACATCACCGGCCACCGTGGGAGGTGTAGTGATCACATCGATGGTATCCCGCAGTATGGCGCAGCTGTTCGCCTCCATAGCCGTGATCTTGCCAGCATTAAAGCCCACATGCACTTTAAGGATATTGCTGTCCGCTCCCGATACGATGCTCCAGTCGGAAGGAATTGTCCACTGGTAAGACGCCCCGGTCAGCCCCGGTATCGAATAGACGAGATCGCTGTTCCGGCATGCCTCGAAAGGACCGCTGATGACTAATCCATTACAGTCACTCCGCAATGCCACATACGCATAGGCAAAATGTCCTCCCGGCTCGCAATTGTCCGCCTCGAAGGTAAGGGTCACGACCTGCCCTCTGTAGGGCGATAGGTCAAAGGTCACTTCCGCCCAGCCCTTGGCCCAGATATCATACAAATGCTCCCCGGTTTGAGTATTGGGGTTGGCATTGGGAGAAGGATATTGACTGAGATGGATGCCTTCACTCTCGGCCAGCGCCGTATCCAGCGTGGCGCCCGTTCCCCTGGGGTCTGCATTGTCCCTCGTGGGAAGATAATATTTGGGCGAGGCGCAGGTGACGACGCTGTCGCGCACCTTAAGCGTAGCCTGGAACATGGGCTGCTGGTTCGAATTATGCGTTCCGTTCTCCAATACCATCGCATAGGCATAGGTCATGGTATAAGGCTGACTGACAGCGCTGGTCGGAACCGCTATCCGGTAGCTGACGCCGCGCACATACCCGCCCAGACCACCGCCGCCGCTCCGGGCGATGGCCGTGGACCCAAGCTTGACGGAACTCTGGTATTTATATCCATTGATGGTTGGGATGGTGGGAAAACCACCCCAGTAATCCGTGCTGCTGTTGGTAATGACCTGGATCCCGATTACGCTGGGCAGATTGTATTCCGTGATGCTTTTTACGCCCAACGTCCCCGTCGGCGCCCCTGAGGATGTATCATAAGGTACATTGGCCCCGGCAGGATTATTCTGATTACCCAGTACCCCGATATAAGCCGACCAGTGCGTTAGGTCCCCGATGGAAAAGTTACTGTTGATGGGACAGGACTGCGTCTGGGCCAGCGAATCATAACCAACTAATAAGAACACAATGGGTAACAAGAATTTCATCAGGTTGTCATATGTGCGACGGACCACGGTCCGTTACGGTAAAACAATAGTCGGCCTTTTTGTAGAATATTTCCGCTCTATACGAATACGAGAGAATTTAAGGTAAAGTTGACTGGCTATTCCATTAAATTTTCAATCGGACATCCGACAAAGGCCAACAAACTACAATCCGCTGACTAGCAATTCATTGCATGCAATACCTCATCGATGGGGCAGACCTCGCCGGAAGGCCGGTCCACTATTTCCTGCAGCTTCTCCTTCATAGAGTTCAGCTCATTGATCTGTTGCTCTATACGCCGGATCTTCCGTTCCACATACCGTATCCCTCTCACGGGGTCCAGTATTCCTTCCTCGAACAGGAGGAACAGTCCCTGCGTTTCCTGCAGGGTAAAGCCATACTCTTTCATTTTCCGGATAGCCTGCAGCCGCTTGAGCACTCCCTCGGAATAATCCTTGAACTGATATCTGTCCCGCAGGTCGTCCTCCAGCTTTATAAGACCTATTTTTTCATAAAATCGGATGGTGTCCCTGCTAAAACCCGACTTTTTAGACAATTCGCCGATCAGCATAAAAATTTATTTAGAAAGAAAGGATAGGATGGACTATACTCCAGGGGTTATGTTTGCTCAAAATACGATTTTATGGAGACAAATCCCAGGACATTTTACACCATACGATTCAATGATTGCGACCCTTTCGGGCACCTGAACAACAGCAGATATATCGATTATTTTCTTAATGCCCGGGAAGATCATCTGAAAGAACATTACAGCATCGATCTGAAGGAATGGGCGGCAAAAGGCATCGGCTTCGTCGTCAGCCGCCATGAGATACAATACATCCGGGCAGTCTCCTACAACGACACGGTCTGCATCCAGTCCGCCCTGGTAGGCTATGGGGATAATTATCTCGAAGTGGAAATGCAGATGTATGATAAGGACGGACAGAACCTGAAGGCCGTCCTGCTCTCAAAATTCACCCAGGTAAATCTTTCCACCGGGAAGAAGGACAATCTTACGTCGGAATTGAAAGAGTTCGCCCGGCAGGTATTGACGACCCGCACTGTCTAGTCGAACCTCCCCGCAATCTCCCCCTCTATTTTTTGGAGGAATTGTCGTAAGTATTCGACCTTCTCGTCGGCCAGTCTCCTGCCCGTCACCGTATTCATAAGGGCAGGCAGCCTGAATAGCTTCACGGCGAAATGGTCCAGGGAATATTGCCGGTCATCCAGTTCCCGATGCAGCGCCAGCGGATCATTCCCGTCAAAAAGACGCTGATGGAGCACGCCGGCCGTATAAAACACCCGCGCCAATCCGATAGCACCCAACGCCTCCATTCTGTCTGCATCCTGCAGGATCTTCGCTTCAGGGGTCAACGGCTCCACCTGCGCCGAAAAACTGTGCGCATGAATGGCATGCCGCACCCCCTCCACCTTCTCCGGTGGGAAGTCGGTAAACACTTCCGTCAGCAGCACTACCGTCCTCTCCGCGCTCAGGCGGGACGAAGAGCTTCGTTCAGGAGAATTCTTTGGCAGGGACACCAGGTCATGGAAATAGGCAGAGGCCACCAGCACCAGCTCGTCGGCCACATACCCCTCCTCCCGGTTGATATGCTGCGCCGCCTTCCATACCCGTTGGAAATGGCCCAGATCGTGAGAGCTGTCTTTTGTATGTGTATTGGTCTTTAGGTAGTCTGTAAATCTTGCTTCCCATACAGCCGTATCCTGATTTTGCATGGCCGAAAATACGACTCTCAGGTCAGATGAGCTTCATTACCTGGCAAAAGCACCTGCCGACCCGGGTTTACTTTTTTCCAAAAACCCGAGGGAGCAAAATAAAAAAGGGCCGGAATGGAAATTCAGCCCCGTTTAAAATCCAATATCCTATGAAAAACCAGATTATAAACGGAAGCATAAAAGAAATAATTGTGGCCCCGTCAAAATTTTGTGTGAATGCCGGCAATTCTGCTTTTTTAAGCAGTTCCCTTACCCCCCGTTTCGCCATTCTTTTATTTATTACAATCCACACCACTCCCCCATAACAATACGACTAGCGTGTAGTTATGGTAGAAAAAGAACTATGATAAAATGCTTATTTTTCTTCCTGATGGGTGTCCTCGCCTCGCTGGTTGTTTTCTTCACCCCCTGGTGGCTTTCCGTCACCCTGATCGTCCTGCTCATCCTCTTCCGCCTGGTTAAGGCAGACCACAGATTGAGGGAACAGATGGATCCCCGCCAGAGTTTACATCGTGGAAGGAGTATTCAAAAATTTGAGCCTTAGCAGACCCAACGCCTTTACCTTATGATTCTTCACCGTATTGACAGATATCGAAAACCGCTCCGCGACCTCCGAATTGCTCAAACCCTCCACATAGCATAGCTTAAAAACCTTTTTACACTGGGAAGGCAATGCCTCTATGGCATCATATATCTGCTGCAACACTTCCGCCCGTATCATCTCATTCAATGCAAACTCTTCGTGTTCCGTTGAAAGATAATTGGAAAAACCCGACTTCATGACGGAGTCCCGCTGCAATCGCTTTATGTGATTGAGACAGGCGTTACGCGTGCTGATATATAAAAAGGCCTTGATGTTCTGCAACGTCTCAAAATCCCGGTTCTTCTTCCACAGGATCACAAACACCTCCGTGACGACATCCTCCGCCGCCGGAGTGTCCCCCAGTAAACCTATGGCAAAATGACAAAGTGCGGGATAATACAGATCATGAAGCTCATGGAGAGCCCTGGTGTCGCCTTTCTTCAATCTGGAAACAACATCAGCAGCGTTTTGTATTGTCATAGGAAAAACGAGGTCTACGGGTTAATGGTATTCCAGGGAAAATTATAGCTTAAATCATATATCTGCAAAAAATTAATAATATACTGATTGGATAATTTAGACGCAGTTTCTAAGCATCCGTCCATTTTATTATCTCAACTTTTATTTATAAGGTCAAACCATTAAAATTCTTTACCAGGACTTCTTTAAATATTGATATAGTCTAATATTGTATTTTTAAGCATGCCTTTATATCACACCTACCTATCCTATAACCAACGCCTCTATTCACATTACTACCTGTGCCACTACCTCCCGGCATCCGCCGGTCACGATAATCTCTCCCACAGTCTGCTGAGATTCAAGAAAGGACGACATCCCGACCTTGAAGGATGGCTGGACTGCTCCCTGGAACTGTTTGCCCAGGTCCCTATCCCACCAGGTGCTACCATCATACGCGCCCTCCATCACCATGAAACCACCGTCTCCCCCACCCCTTCCTCGCTTGACATCCTGGGAGAACAGCTGGCCCATCGCTTCCAGCACCATTATCAGCCCCGGCTCCTCCAAAAGACACAACCCAATCAGCCCGTTAAGCTATTTTCAAAACCTCGCCGCGAAGAAGAGCTCCAGGGACTCTATCGCATCGACATCGCCGGCACCTCCCCGCTTCCCGATCCTCCCGGCCACTGGCTAATCATCGACGATGTCCTCACTTCAGGAGCCACCATCCGTGCCATCCTTCAGACCATCTGCCAGGTCTACCCGCAGGCAGCCGTTAATATTTTTACCCTCACAAAGGCCACAACCGCCGTCCCCCTGCACCCCACGCTAAAAGGTCAACATTACCAGTTCGAAGAGGACGATACAACCTGGACCCTGGCCGAGGACCAGGCCTCCTACTATTCTCTTTTACAGCTAAAAAGCATGATCCTCACCGATACATTCTGATTTTTATTTATCTCTGTGCAGCATTGATCGATATTGACTTGTCTGACTAACTGGCAACCTGGTTTTGACAGATTTTCAAAAAAAATTTGTTAAGTAAAATTTAATTTTTTTAACTTAGGTTCCTAATATAGCTAAACTTTTGCTTTATGACCATTCAA
>DASZWE010000713.1:0-2352 GCA_035546735.1 Puia sp. | reverse complement strand
TACGGAACGGGACAGCTATCCCGATACTCTTCTTCCACTTGTGAACTTTCCCGGTGATCTGGCCTATATTATTTATACTTCCGGCTCGACGGGAAAACCCAAAGGATGCATGCTGGAACATCGGGGCGTGATCAATCGTATAGAATGGATGCACCGGTGTTATGGCTTCAGCCCGGACGATATCATCCTGCAGAAGACCAACTATACTTTCGATGTTTCCGTATGGGAGCTGTTCCTTCCTTTATGCTGGGGTGCAAGAATGGTTCTTTGTGAAGAAAAGGACCTTCTTTCTCCGGAAAGGATACTGTCTCTCATAGCAGATCAGCGGGTGACTTGCCTTCACTTTGTTCCGGGAATGCTGGCAGCTTTTATTGCCTGCCTGCCGGGCCATCAGGAGACCCGCATACTACTGGCAACGCTGAGAAGGGTGATCACCAGTGGGGAGGCATTACCCTTGTCTACCGTGCGGGACTGGTATCATCGGATCGACATACCTATTCATAATCTTTACGGTCCCACGGAGGCTTCTATCGATGTCACCGCATTTACGACTTCCCCGGAAGATACCCGGATACCCATTGGCCGGCCCATCAGCAATACCTGTATCTATATTCTGGACGCGGACCTCCGGCTACAGCCTGTAGGCGTGCCCGGGGAGATCTGTCTCGCCGGGGATGGGCTTGCAAGGGGATACCTTCACCGGCCTGAACTGACGGCAGAGAAATTTGTCACCAATCCTGTTACCGGCGCTGGACGGATATACCGGACGGGCGATCTGGGACGATGGCTTGCTGATGGGAATATCGAATACCTCGGCCGGATGGATCAGCAGGTAAAGATACGCGGCTACAGGGTCGAGCTGGGTGAAATAGAAAATGAATTGCTGGCGCATGAAGAAATCGTCGCTGCAACAGTCATCGTTGTGCAAGGGGCGCAGGGGGATCAGGAGCTGGAGGCCTGTCTCGTCTCTACCCGTCCTATAGAAGCCCGGGAACTGCGCTCCTGGCTTGCACGGTCGCTGCCGGGCTATATGATACCTCAACGATATTGGCGATTGCCATCGTTGCCGTTGACGGCCAGTGGAAAAATTGACCGCAGGGCCTTGCCGGGAGCTGAGGCCGTTGAATTGACCGACAGCATTGTCAATGGCGGACCGCGTGACGAGGTGGAAACGGCCCTGGCTGATATATGGAAAGAGCTATTGGGAAGGAAAGTGATCGGCATTCAGGATCATTTCTTCGAATCCGGTGGCCATAGCCTAAAGGCCATGCGGCTTGCAAACAGCATCCGCGAAGTGTTTAGGGTAAGGATATCCCTCGATGAGATATTTACCTGCCCTGTCCTGGAGCAGCAGGCTTCCCTGATCCGTCATTCTCAGCTGGCGGAAGAAGAGCCTATCCCCGTGGTGCAGCAGGCGGCAGGGTATGAGCTGTCGGACCAGCAGCGCAGGCTTTGGATCATTTGCAGGCACGACGAAGCGAACGCCGCATATAATATGGCCGATGCCTGCTGGCTCGAAGGCAATCTGGACCGTCCGGCGCTGGAACGTGCTTTTGCTTTTCAGATCCGGCGTCACGAGATACTGCGAACTGTTTTCCGGGAATCTTATCCCGGGCATCCGGTACAGGTGGTATTGTCCCCCGAAGACAGCGGTTTTAAGCTCGCTGATGTTGACCTCCGCCATTGTGAAGATGCCGAGAGCGTTCTACAAGGGCTGATCCGGGCAGATTTCGACCGGCCATTCCAACTGGATGCCGGTCCGTTGTTGCATGTCAGTCTCTATCGTCTTGCGGAAGGGCGGTGGGCGCTTAGCTATGTCATGCATCATATTATCAGCGATGGCTGGTCCATGGGTGTGCTCCTTCGGGAGATCGTACAGCTATACGGGAACGAGTCCGGGGGCCATCCATCCATCCTGCGCCCATTGGCTATCCAATATAAAGATTATGCGGCGTGGTATAACAGGCGGCTGCACGGAGAGTTTACCGGAGGGATACGGGATTACTGGCTTGCAAAAATGACACCGCCTGCCGCTGTGATTACACTGCCGTCCGACCATCACCGCCACATAAAAAAGACTTATAGCGGTGACACTCTATCTTTTCTCATCGGCAACGAGGATCTGGTCGCTTTGCAACGCCTGGGACAACAGACGGGTACGACGCTGTATATGATGTTGACTGCTATGCTGAAGATACTTTTCTTTAAATATACAGGTCATGAAGACATCGTCACCGGCGTACCTGTGGCGGGCCGGGAACACCCAGTTTTAGAAGATCAAATCGGATTTTATGTAAACACCCTTGTCCTAAGGGACAGGGTACGGGCATCGGATAGCTTCCTCGATGTGCT
>DASZWE010000712.1:0-13294 GCA_035546735.1 Puia sp. | reverse complement strand
AAAGATCAATATGGGTGTGGGCGCGCAGGCCAACAATCCCTGGCTGCTGGAATTCCCTGATCCCCTGACGAAGAATACATGGGACAACTATATTGTCGCCTCTCCGAGGTTTGCCAAGGAGCATTTCAAACTGGACCTGTCGGACCGGAGTCAGACGGATAAGTACGAGGTACATCCCGAGCAGCGAATGGTCAAGATAAAGGTGAATGGCAAGGAGATGCCTCCCATGCCCATCATATTCATTCACGGAACCCACGACAATGTTATCGGCATTGCTGCCGGTTTTGGCCGTCAGAGCGCGAAGCCGGAGAACACGGCGGACTTCATTGGCAAGGCGGTGGTTGGCGCAGGATGGAATGCTTTCCCCCTGCTGAGCTTTAATGGCACGACGGTGGAATGGACGGGGCTGGTGGACAATATCGACGACAAGGTCGATGGAGTATATAAGATCGCCACGATGCAGACGCATAGCAGCTATGAGGGCCGCACCCAGGTCGTGAAGGAGCTGACGCTGGACTCATTTATCAAGGATCCAGGCCAGATACTGGAGGAGCGGGAAGAAGAGGCGAAGCCTTATGGAGGTCTCGAGAATTTTGAAAAACAGGGTACGCTGTATCCCTATTACGATAAGCCCGGCATCCATTGGGGCATGTCCATCGACATGAACGCCTGTTATGGCTGCGGCGCCTGTGTGATCGCCTGTCACGCGGAGAACAATGTTCCGGTGGTGGGCAAGAGCGAGGTATTGCGTTACCATGATATGCACTGGATCCGTATCGACCGGTATTTCAGCGGCGATCTTTTTGACGCCAATAGCATCCAGACCACCTTCCAGGTGATGCTTTGTCAGCATTGCGACAATGCCCCGTGTGAGAACGTATGTCCTGTTGCGGCCACGAACCACAGCAGCGAGGGCTTGAACCAGATGGCGTATAACCGGTGTGTCGGTACGAGGTATTGTGAAAACAACTGTCCTTATAAAGTACGGCGTTTCAACTGGGCGGACTACAACGGTTCCGACAGCTTCCCGGACAACCAGGACCAGACGACAGTGGGTGTGCTGGACCCTGCCGTACACATGATGAATGACGAGCTGACCCGCATGGTGCTGAACCCGGACGTCGTTACCCGCAGCCGCGGCGTGATGGAAAAATGTTCTTTCTGCGTACAGCGTCTGCAGGATGGCAAGCTGAAAGCCAAGAAGGAGAACAGGACGCTG
Source organism: Puia sp. (assembly GCA_035546735.1). Taxonomy (GTDB): domain Bacteria; phylum Bacteroidota; class Bacteroidia; order Chitinophagales; family Chitinophagaceae; genus Puia. Next base: position 12,075 of record DASZWE010000712.1, on the reverse strand, counting down.
AAGGATATGGTGGATATTCAAACCGCCTGCCAGCAGGCCTGCTCCGCCGGCGCGATCGTATTCGGCGATGCCAATGACAAGAACAGCATGATCAGCCGGACGAGGAGGGATAATCCCCAGCGGTTGTTCCATGTCATCGAGGAGCTGCACACCATGCCCAATGTCAACTACCTGGCGAAGGTCCGTCATACGGATGTGATCCGGGGCGTGAAGAAAGAAGACGAAGAAGAGAAAGGCGCTGGTGCGGAAAAGGAAAAAGAGAAAGTGTAGCGGCCGGGAGTGGCCAGGCACGGTACACAACGGTGAGTTCGTAAAATCCAAGAGAAGAATTTAACAAAATACTATGTCATCATTAAGGTACGAATCGCAAGTAAGACCACCTTTGGTTGAAGGTCAGAAAGGTTATCACGAAGTCACGGAAGACATTATACGTCCCATCGAGGCGAGTCCTTCCCGTGCCTGGTGGATCGGCTTTCTGGTAGCATTAGGGCTGCTGACTTTCGGGATCGTCTCTGTGTACCATGAGGTGGTTTACGGGGTAGGCCAGTGGAACCTGAACAGGACCGTCGGCTGGGGTTGGGATATCACCAACTTCGTGTGGTGGGTTGGTATCGGTCATGCGGGAACCCTCATTTCCGCGATCCTTCTGCTGTTCCGCCAGGGCTGGCGTACGGGTGTAAACCGGGCGGCTGAGGCGATGACGATCTTTGCGGTCATGTGCGCCGGTCAGTTCCCCATCTGGCACATGGGCCGTGTGTGGATGGCGTTCTTTGTAATGCCTTATCCGAATACCCGTGGTCCGGTGTGGGTGAACTTCAACTCTCCTCTTTTGTGGGATGTGTTCGCCATTTCGACTTACTTTACCGTATCGCTGCTGTTCTGGTATACGGGTCTGCTGCCTGACCTGGCCGCCGTACGTGACAGGGCTAAATTGAAGTGGAGGAAGTTCTTCTATGGGCTCACTTCTTTCGGATGGACGGGCAGCGCCAAGCACTGGCAACGTCATGAGGCGTTGGCCCTGGTGCTGGCAGGTCTCAGTACCCCTCTGGTACTTTCCGTGCATACGATCGTATCCTTCGACTTCGCCACCTCTGTTATTCCCGGCTGGCATACTACGATCTTTCCGCCCTACTTCGTTGCGGGCGCCATCTTCTCGGGGTTTGCCATGGTGCAGACGTTGTTGCTGGTAACGCGCAAGGTGCTGGCCCTGGAAGAATATATTACGATGGAGCATATCGAAGTGATGAATAAGGTAATTGTGCTGACCGGGTCCATCGTAGGGATTGCCTATCTGACGGAGCTGTTCATTTCATGGTACAGCCAGAATCCTTTTGAAGGGTGGGCATTTGCGCAGAACCGTGTCAATATATTCAGCCCTTATGGATGGAGCTACTATCTTATGATGGGATGTAACGTGCTTTCTCCCCAGATCTTCTGGTTCAGGAAGATGCGGAGGAATCTGACTGTCACGATGTTCATGTCTATCATCGTGAATATCGGGATGTGGTTCGAGCGCTTTGTGATCATCGTAACGTCCATCTATCGTGACTATCTGCCCAGCAGCTGGACTACCTATTACAGGCCCACTATCTGGGAAGTCGGGTTCTATCTGGGGACGTTCGGGTTGTTCTTTACCTGTTACTTCCTGTTCTCCAAGTTCTTCCCTGTTATCGCCATTGCGGAGATCAAGCACATTCTGAAGAAGTCCGGCCGGATCTACAAGGAGAAGATGGATGGTATCGAGAACGAGCCGCTGGAGGCATTTGCGGCCGAGCATACGCATGGGCATGGGCATGAGACGGCTCCTGCACACTAATGGGGCCGGTGGGCCGGAGGCCAGAAAAATTAGAGGATGATTTTTTAATAATAAAAGATTATGGCAGTTAAAAAATTTGTTGTAGGATATTTCGAGGACGAGCCGGAGCTGTTCGAGGCGGTGAAAAAAGTCCGCAAGGCTGGATATAAGATCCATGACGTATACACGCCGATGCCTATCCATGGATTGGACAAGGCGATGGGTTTGCGTGATACGAGCCTGCATACGGCCGGATTTATCTATGGCATCACCGGGACCACGACGGCGCTCAGCGGCATCGGTTACATCTTCTGTAACGACTGGCCGATCAATTTCGGCGGTAAGTCGCATTTCTCGCTCCCTGCCTGGATACCTATTACATTCGAGCTGACGGTATTGTTCTCTGCCGTGGGCATGGTGTGGACATTTTGCTGGCTTTGTCAGATGGCGCCCGGCGTGAAGAAGCATCATTTCAATCTGCGGAGCACGGATGATCAGTTCACGATGGTGATAGAGCTGACGGGCAAGAGCAGCGAGGCGGATGTGCAGGCCTTTATGAGCTCCATCGGGGCGAAGGGTATCAATGTGCAGAAGGCGGAGACCGGCTGGTGGTGGGGCAGATATGACAAGGACAAGGGTCCTTATGACAAGTCTGAGGGGATTGAATTGGCTTAGGAACGGTCCGACTGTGTCCGCCAGGCCGGCGGGAGGTTCGTTGGAAGGCCGGACAATTGAATAACTGAAAAAGAATGCTGAATTTTCATAGAATGAAAAAATTAACCATCCAAGCGGGCCAACGGGCCGCTGACTTTAACTGCAAGGTTACGGCCGAGACGAAGCGTGTCGAAGCGGCTACGTCGAAGGTTTCAATATTAAAGTTGATGTTAGTAGTAGTTGCGGCAGCCTCTTTCGCCGGATGTGACGGCGTCAGACGTGATCCCGGAAAGGCGTACATGCCGGATATGGCGTACAGCCGGGCTTATGAGACGTATTCTGTCACCGACTCCATGAGAGAGGAAATGGCTAAAAGGGGCATCCATTTCAGCAATGTGCCGGTGCCCGGTACGATCAAGAGAGGGGAGCTGTTCCCTTTCCTGATAGAGAAGGATAAGGAGGGAGATACTACGAACTATTTTGCTTCCAGGGCGGTGAAGAATCCGCTGACCTCGTTCGATACAGTGGAGGCGGAGCGTCTTTACCTGGTGAACTGCGCGATCTGTCATGGTCCGAAGATGGATGGGAATGGGCCTCTGTACAAGGGAGGCAACGGTCCTTTTTCCGCCAAGCCGGCCACACTGGTGGGAGATGCGCGGTATGAGGCCATGCCGGAAGGGCAAATGTACTATTCCGCCACGTACGGGAAGAACAAGATGGGCAGCTATGCGTCGCAGTTGAATACCCGCCAGCGCTGGATGGTGATCGGATATATCAAGTCGAAGCAGGGCGCGGGGAAGGCTGCCGCAGAAACAACTACCGCACCGAAGCCGCTCGAGACCGGCACGGGGGCGAAGGCAGATACGGCAGCAAAAAAATAATAAGGATTAAAGAATACATTTAAATCATTCAGGAATGTCATCGATTAAAGAACATTTTGAAATGCCCGGCCGATATAAGCTATGGTCTTTTGGCCTGATGGGTGTGGGCGTACTCTCGTTGATCGTCGGATATATTGTATATGGAAGTGATGACCATGGCGCTCGTTTTTGGGCTACCATGTTACAGAACAGTGTATATTTCCTTCTGATCGTCAATGCGGCTATGTTCTTCATCTGCGCTACTACCCTGGCCATGGGAGGTTTTCAGATGACATTCCGCCGGGTGTCGGAAGCGATATCCGCCAGCGTGATCCCTATCGGGATCATCACCTTTATCATATTGATGTGTATCGTATTCGGCGGCAAGGATGTCATCTACGAATGGCTGAATAAGGACAATGTGGCGCATGACGAGATCCTGAGAGGCAAGAGCGGATTCCTCAGCCGCGGGTTCTTCACTACGTGGACCATACTCACCATCGGATTATGGATCGTGCTGGGCATGAAGATGCGCAGCCTGTCCCGGAGTATCGACGACCGCAAGCCGACGGTGGAAGAGGGCAAAAAATACATCTTTACCAATACGATCTGGGCGGCTGTTTATATCGTTTGGTTCGGATTGACGGTGGCTTCCGTGACGCCCTGGTTGTGGCTGATGAGCCTGGACGCGCACTGGTCTTCCACGATGTACAGCTGGTATACTTTCGGCAGCACCTTCGTAGCCGGCATGGCGTTGATCACCATTTTCGTGATATACCTCAAGAACGCGGGGTACCTTGAATATGTGAACCAGGAGCACCTGCACGACCTGGGCAAGTTCCAGTTCGCCTTCTCTATCTTCTGGACCTATCTTTGGTTTGCCCAGTTCATGTTATACTGGTATGCGAATATTTCCGAAGAGACGGTTTATTTCAAGCCTCGTTTCGAAGGAGCGTATACGGGCATTTTCTATCTAAACCTTATCATCAACTTCCTGGCTCCCCTGCTGATCTTTATGAGCCGGCCCGCCAAGCGTAATTATGCAACGGTGACTTTCATGTCGATATTACTGATCTTCGGACACTGGCTGGATTTCTACCAGATGGTATTTCCGCATCACTGGCCCAATCATGTTCCCATGAACCTGTTCGATTTCGGTATAGCGCTTGGGTTTGTCGGGCTGATCATGTGGCAGACGGGGGTTGTGTTGAGCAAACACCCCATGCTGGCAAAGAACCACCCGTTCCTGAAAGAAAGTATCATCCATCATACTTAAATCGTTTAAAGTATAATCATGTCAACTATTTTTCTGTTACTGATCCTGTTATTAGGCTTTCTCATCACCTTTCAGATCGCGAAGGCAAGTGAGTATGTAGGTGTTTTGAAAGGCGAGAAGAAAAATTTTGAGCAGAACAACCGTGTAAATGGGTTCCTGATGATAGCTTTCCTCGTATTGGGGCTCATCGGGGTGTGGTGGTGCAATGACCTTTACAAAGGCAAGATCCTTGGCGAATCCGCCTCCAAGCATGGCGAGGAGATCGATACCATGCTGTATATCACGATCGCGATCACGGGTGTGGTATTCTTTATTACGCAGATACTTCTTTTCTGGTTCGCCTATAAATACCAGTATTCCGAGAAGAGGAAGGCTTATTACTTCCCTCATGACAATCGTCTTGAGATCGTATGGACGGTGGTGCCGGCGATCGCGCTGACGGTGCTGGTAGGTTTTGGTCTTTTTTACTGGTTCCGTATCACGGGTGAGGCTCCCAAGGACGCCCTGCAGGTGGAGGTCACGGGCAAGCAGTTCGGCTGGATCTTCCGCTACCCTGGTCAGGATAATACGTTTGGCAAGAAATATTTCAAGAATATCAGCGATAAGGATGGTAATTCACTGGGTCTGCTGTGGGACGATCCCTATACGCATGATGACATCGTCGTAGGCAACGAGATGTACATCATAAAGAACCGGCCGGTGAAGCTGATCATCAACTCCCGCGACGTGGTGCATGATGTGGGGCTGGTACATTTCCGTATGAAGATGGACGCCGTACCGGGCACGCCCACGACGATGTGGTTCGTTCCGAAGTATACGACGGATGAAATGAAGCAGATCACGCACAATCCTGATTTCGAGTATGAGATCTCCTGCGACCAGATGTGCGGAAGGGGTCACTATACGATGCGCGCCATTGTTAAAGTGGTGACGCCGGAAGAATTTGTCCTCTGGAAAGCCAAGCAAAAGCCGAACTTTGTGCAGGTATTCCCGGACAAAGATCCTTCCAAAGGACAGAGAATCGATACGTTGCCCAACAATCCCATGCATGCGGGACTGTAGGCAATATAACAGGAGCCGCGGAAGGCGGCTTGTCCGAAGGACAGACATTAGAGGGTTGCAGGAATAGGGCTATTTTTGAGGGACGCACTATTCCCGCACATAAAATAAAAGATCATAAGCAGCGACGGGTTATCCAATTAAATTTTTTCTCATGAGCAACGAAGCAGCATTACATGGACATTCTGATGTAGCTACCGCGCATGGTGCGGGCGTACAGCATGACGACCATGGCCACCACCACGAGACCTTTATTACGAAGTACGTCTTCAGCCAGGATCATAAAATGATCGCCAAGCAGTTCCTGATCACGGGGATGATCTGGGCTATCCTGGGAGGATTGATGTCTGTATTGTTCCGTCTGCAGCTGGGCTATCCGGACGCGCACTTCCAGATCCTGGAAGACCTGCTGGGCAGCAAGTGGGCCAAAGGCGGGCAGATCCAGCCTGAGTTCTACTATGCGCTGGTGACCATGCACGGAACGGTGCTGGTGTTCTTCGTACTGACGGGTGGGTTGAGCGGAACCTTTGCCAACTTCCTTATCCCGCTGCAGCTGGGCGCAAGGGATATGGCTTCCCCCTTCCTGAACATGCTGTCCTACTGGTTCTTCTGGCTGGCCAGCGTGGTGATGCTCTCTTCTCTCTTTATCGAGACGGGTCCTGCCAGCGGCGGCTGGACGTCCTATCCGCCATTGAGCGCGCTGGCGGATGCCTCCGAGGGGTCCAAGACCGGTATGGACCTGTGGATCATCGCCATGGCCCTGTTTGTCGTCTCTTCGCTGCTGGGTGGTCTGAACTATATTTCCACGATACTCAATCTGCGTACGAAGGGTATGAGCATGACCCGGATGCCGCTGACCATATGGGCGTTGCTCTTCACGGCTATTCTGGGGGTATTGTCCTTCCCCGTACTGCTCTCCGGCTTCATCCTGCTGTTGTTCGACCGTCACGCCGGCACGAGCTTCTATCTCAGCGATATCTATCTTGCTTCCGGCAAGGCGCTGCCCAATGAGGGCGGCAGCGCCATCCTGTACCAGCACTTGTTCTGGTTCCTGGGTCATCCGGAGGTGTATATCATCATATTGCCCGCGATGGGTCTGGTATCCGAAGTAATGTCGGTGAATGCCCGGAAGCCCATCTTTGGGTACATGGCCATGGTGGGATCCATGTTCGCCATCGCCATCCTCGCGTTCCTGGTATGGGCGCACCATATGTTCGTCACGGGTCTGAATCCTTTCTTAGGTTCGGTGTTCGTGTTGCTGACGCTGCTGATCGCCGTACCTTCCGCCATCAAGGTGTTCAACTGGCTGACAACCTTGTGGAGAGGCAATATCCGATTCACCCCGGGGATGCTTTTCTCCATCGGCTTTGTGAGCATGTTCATCTCCGGCGGTCTGACGGGCATCTTCCTCGGCAATTCTACGCTGGATATCCACTTACATGACACTTATTTCGTTATCGCGCACTTCCACATTGTGATGGGTGTGTCGGGGATACTGGGCATGTTTGCGGGTATCTACCATTGGTTCCCGAAAATGTATGGCCGTTATCTGAATAATACCATGGCGTATATCCACTTCTGGATCACGCTGATCGGCGCTTACCTGATCTTCTGGCCCATGCACTATGAGGGTCTGGCCGGCATGCCCCGTCGTTATCTCGACTACAGTGGTTGGCTTAGCTTCAACCAGTTCGGTGGTCTGAATCGATTTATCTCTACGGTGGCCATGATCGTATTCGCCGTACAGCTATTATTTGTATTCAACTTCTTCTATTCCATATTCAAGGGTCGTAAGGTGATCACGCAGAACCCCTGGGGGGCCACTACCTTGGAATGGACGGCTCCGATCCGCCCCGGTCATGGCAACTGGCCTGGCGAGATCCCGGAAGTACATCGTTGGGCGTATGATTATGCCAAGGACGGCAGGGAATTCATTCCCCAGACCGAGCCCCTGGGCAGCAATGAAAGCGCACATTGATGAGTGAGTCAAGCTCTTTTAAATCGTCGGCGCGCCCCGGGGTGCGCGGCAAACTGCAGGACTACAAACTGCTGATCAAGTTCAACCTCAGCTTTATGGTTGTGTTTTCGGCCTTGATCAGCTATTTGCTGGCGCCGAAAGTAAAGGCGTATGACCTGGGGTCCATTCTTCTCTTTTTCCTGGGAGGAATGCTGGTCACGGGCAGCGCCAATACGATCAACCAGATAGTCGAAAAGGATACGGACGCCCTGATGAAGCGTACGGCCAACCGGCCGGTGGCTTCCGGCAGGATGAGCATACAGGAGGCCTGGGCTTTTGCGGTGATCGCGGGTCTTGGCGGAGTGGTGCTTCTCTGGTGGTATTTCAATTTCCTTTCGGCTGCGCTGGCTGCCTTCAGCCTTTTTGTATATGCATTTATATACACGCCGCTGAAGAAGATCAGTTCCATTTCCGTGCTGGTCGGCGCTATACCGGGCAGCCTGCCCTGTCTTATCGGCTGGGCGGCGGGCAATGATGATCTGGCTGCCGGTGGGTGGGTGCTGTTTGCCATCCAGTTCTTTTGGCAGTTCCCGCATTTCTGGGCGATAGCCTGGATTGCGCATTCGGATTATGCAAGGGCCGGCTTCAAGCTGTTGCCGTCCAATGAGGGTCCGACAAAGTACAGTGCGATACAGGCCATCATCTATTCGTTGTTGCTGTTGCCTGCGGGTGTGCTGCCTTATTTCACCGGAATGAGCGGGATCGTGAGCCTGGTAGTCGTATTGATAGCCAACCTGTTCATGGTGGGGCAATGTGTGCGGTTGTACAGGGAGATGACGGTGAAGGCGGCGAGGCGTGTGATGTTCAGCAGTTATATTTATTTGCCGGTGGTTTTGCTGGCGTTATTAGCGAATAAAGTTTCCTGAGTGAGAGAATTAAACATAAAAGTGAACGAACAGAGAAAAAAAATACATCCCCATAAATTCACGTTGTGGGTGGCGTTGGGCAGCATTGTGATGATGTTTGCCGGGCTGACCAGCGCGTATATCGTGAAGAGGGATCTGAGCTCATGGACCAGTTTTCCCATTCCAAGGGCGTTCTGGTACTCCACGGCGCTGATCCTGACCAGCAGCGTGACGATACAGATGGCTTTGAAGGCTTTCAGGGAGCGGGATATGGTGAAGTATCGTAATCTGTTGACGCTGACGATGGTGCTGGGGATTGGATTTGTCGTGCTGCAATGGCTGGGGTTCAAGAGTCTCTGGAATCTGGGCATCACGTTCAGGGGTGCGGGTGGAGGGCAGTTCCTGTATATCATTGCGGGGTTGCATGGCTTGCATGTGCTGGGTGGGATCGTAGCGCTGATCATCATGTTTATCAAGGCGTTTGCCTCGAGGGTGCGGAGATATAACAGTGTTCCGGTAGAGCTGATGAGCACGTACTGGCATTTTGTGGATCTGTTATGGGTCTACCTGTTCATTTTCTTTATCGGGATCCGATAGGCAGAGTGGTTCAGGGGGCCGCCTGGGCCGGGGCTGACCGACCGGGGCGGAGGGAGATACGAGGGGGCCGGGCAACGGCGAGCGGGATACGGGGAAGAGACATGAGATTAATGGTAATTGTTAAATAACTTTGTAAACCAACAACTATAGAACATGGCACAAATAGCACCAGCAGGAACAAAATGGTGGAGCGGCGGGAAAAGTCCGTTCAATGTGGAGTATGGGAAGCTGATGATGTGGTATTTTTTGATGAGTGATGCCTTCACATTCGGCGCTTTTCTCATATCCTACGGCTCTATCAGATTTGCAACGAATGGCTGGCCTGATCCGAACGAGGTGTTCAAGGCATTCCCGTTGATGGGGGAAATGAATTTGCCGCTGGTGTTTGTGAGCCTGATGACCTTTATACTGATCGCCAGCTCGGTCACGATGGTATTGGCGGTGGCTGCGGGGCATAATAACGACCGCAAGGGTGTAACGAAATATATGATCCTTACCATCATCGGTGGTCTGATGTTCCTGGGCTGTCAGGCATGGGAATGGACGCATCTGCATGGCGAGGGCGCCTGGTGGGGAAGGAATCCTTTCCACAATGCGGACGGCAGCGTCGCTACGACCAATTTCACCAATTTCTTCTTTACCATCACGGGCTTCCATGGCTTCCATGTATTTTCCGGGGTGATCATCAATATCATCATGCTGATCAAGAACCTGCGGGGTGATTTTGCGAAGCGTGGCCATTACCTGATGATCGAGAAGGCTGGTTTGTATTGGCACTTTGTGGACCTGGTATGGGTATTCGTATTCACTTGCTTCTATCTTCTTTAACTAAAGCGGACCACGGGTCCGCTGGCCGAAGGCCCATCATAAACGGTGCACCGGGGATGGGTCAAATTGAAGAGCAAACCAGTCCCGGCGCACATCGAACCGACTTAAAATATTTGTATGGAAAATACTAAGACAATCGACACGGGGCATCACGAGGCGCACTTCGACACCAAGCCTATCTGGAGGACATTCTGGGTATTGCTGGGTATTACGCTCTTTGAGCTGATGCTGGCGACCATTCATATCAAGACGGACGGAAGGTTCCCGCCCAAGCTGGTGCTCAATGGGATGTACCTGATCCTGACCTGTGCCAAGGCGTTCTATATCATTGCCGAGTTCATGCACCTGCGTCATGAGATAAAGAATCTGATCATGACGGTGGCGATCCCTGCTACGCTCTTCATATGGTTTATCATATCCTTCCTTTGGGATGGTAATTCCTATAAGGAGCTGCGCAACCGCTACGACAGGCATCATTATGAGATGCGTTTGGAAAAAGCTCCTCCGGGGGAACACCCTGCGGGGAACGAACCTGCGGCACAGAAACCCGGCGCGGCTGAGTAGAGCCGGTTTTAACTTCTTTAAAGACCACCGAAGGTGGTCTTTTGTTATTTTTGCACTATGAGCAAGAAAGCGTTGTTAGCGATATTGGTGGCGGTATGTATTCCCCTGGTATTCTATGCCATAGCCACCCGGTATCATGTGAACATGCCCCGCCGGTATTATCCTGATTCGGTGATCACCAAAATAGAGCATGGGAAAGAGGTGACGGATACGATCTGGCACCGTGTGGCCAATCTCAGCCTGCAGAATCAGCTGGGCGAGCAGGTGAGCCTGGATCAGGAGAAGGGAAAGGTATTTATCGTCGACTTTTTCTTTACCCATTGCGCCAGCATCTGTCCCATCCTGACGCGCAATATGCGTCATCTGCAGGATGGATTGAAGATCAAAAATGAGGTCAAACGGGTGGATACGACTTTTGTGCGTTTTATTTCCCTGACGGTGGACCCGGCCCATGATTCGGTGCCTGTCATAAAAAAATATGCGGATAAGTACGGCGTCAATCCTGATGTGTGGTGGATGCTGACGGGTCCGAAGAAGACCATCTATGATTTTGCGCTGAATGAGCTCAAGCTGGGATTGCAGGACAGCGTCAGTGTGGATTCGAACTTTGTGCACACGGACTATATCGCGCTGCTGGATAAGGACAGGGTGGTCCGCGGGTATTATCACGGCACGGATACGGCCGAGCTGGCGAAGCTGGCGGATGATATTGTATTTATCATGCTGGAGAAGGATAAGCATACGAAGTCTGTTATTACAGAGCTGCGGCCGCTGGCGATACCTTTTGCTGTCATAATGTTGGGTACCGTCGGCGGAGTGATCTATTTCTCGCGCCGGCAAAATCGGGAGCCGGCCAATCCCCCTACTTTAAAAGAATGAAATGATATGAACCGTAACCTCACTCTTCCCATTATCATCGTCAGCATTGCGATACCGGTGGCCGTGGCGTTCCTGATACTCGTGCCGCAGGTAAAGGTCGACTTCGGGTTCAATACGCACTTTCTTCCCCTGGTCCATGCCATACTGAATTCCAGCACGGCCATCCTGCTGCTGGCGAGCCTGTATTTTATCCGTACCGGGCAGATCACGGCGCACAAGCGGGCCAATCTCACGGCGGTGGTGCTCAGCAGCCTCTTTCTCATTTCCTATGTGATCTATCATGCTTCGAACCCATCCACGCTGTATGGAGATGTCAACCATGACGGAGTAGTCAGCGCTGATGAGAAGGCGCTGGCCGGGCCTGTGCGGTATGTGTACTATTTTATCCTTAGCTCGCATATTATTTTGTCGGCTGTTATCATTCCTTTAGTGCTCTTCACTTTGCAACGGGCCTTCCAGGAGCGGTTTGACAGGCATCGCCGTCTGGCGAGGATCACCTGGCCCGTGTGGCTGTATGTGGCGGTCACGGGCGTGATCGTGTATCTGATGATCAGCAGGTATTATTGAGGCAGGAGGCAGGCGGCTCATCCCGGCCGGGAGCTCACAGCTCTTTTGACGGGTCCCAGAACAGGCGGGCGAAGTCTACCACTTTATTATTTTTTACTACTATTCCTTCTTTTTCCAGGAGCTGTTGCATTTTT
>DASZWE010000711.1:0-2847 GCA_035546735.1 Puia sp. | reverse complement strand
CGGGAGCATATCGAGTATCAGTCGAAAGGAATGTCGCTCACAGCTGACCGCATCCGGCTCATCAACTCCACCCATGAAGAGCATATCGAAGTAGAGGTCATCGATCTGAAAGACCCGCTGGGTGCCGCTGCCGGCACTCGTGTCGTCATAAAATTCCCCAAATTTAACTTAACCTATCAAGAAAATACCATATGATCAGAACCGTATTAATAGATGATGAAATTGACAGCATCCGTGTGTTGCAACGGCTGCTGGAAGGCTATTGCCCGGAAGTATGCATTGTCGGCAAGGCGGATGGAGTGGAAATGGGCGTGCATACTATCCAGTCTACCAAGCCCGACCTTGTGTTTTTAGACATCGAAATGACCCACGGCAATGCATTTGACCTTTTAAATCAGCTGCAGCCCATCGGGTTCCAGGTAATATTTGTCACTGCTTTTGACAACTATGCCATCCGGGCTTTCAAGTACAGCGCAGTGGACTATCTGCTCAAGCCCATCGATATCGATGACCTGCAGGCCTCTTTGGGAAGGGTGATGCAGCGGGTGCAGGGGAAGACCTTTCTCGACCAGATGGAAACGCTTCTTTACAATGTGGAGACCTTTCAGCTGACGCAGCAGAAGATGGCGGTGCCGACCCTGACGGGCCTGGTGTTCATACCTATCAAGGACATCATGCGATTTGAAGCAAAGGGCAGCTATACCACCATTTTTCTGACCAATACCGAACAGATCATTGCTACCCGGAATATCAAGGAATACGAGGACCTTCTCCCGGCGGCCATTTTCTGCCGGGTACACAATTCCCATATCATCAATCTTCATAAGATACAAAAATATCACAAAGGCAGGGGCGGCTATGTAGTGATGGAAGACGGGACCAATATTGAAGTGGCCAGCAGGCGCCGGGAAGAATTCCTGCAACGGCTGCTTAAGTAGAAAAAACGGCTGTATGCCCGCTCTTGCAGATGGTGCGCTCGACATGCCGGAAGGCGCGTTCGACCTTTAAAAAAGGCAATCCGGCAAAAGCTGTATATTTTTGGATGGAAATAACCCATATGAACAGACAATATTTCTCTTACGGCAGGGATACTCTCGATATAGGCAAGGCGATGGCGATGGCTGAAGGAAGATTAAAAGGCGATCTGTCCCCTGATGCGATTGCCAGGGTAAGGGCCAGCCAGGACAATGTCGCCCGCATCGTGGAGCGAAATATCACCGTATATGGCGTGAATACAGGTTTTGGCATTCTCGCGGATACGCGTATATCCGAAGAGGATACCCGTATACTTCAACATAAGATACTTCAAAGTCACAGCGTGGGAGTAGGTGATCCGATACCGCTGGTCATCGCCCGTCTGATGCTTATTACAAAAATGCACGCGCTGGCGCAGGGTTTTTCCGGAGTAAGGCTGGAGACGCTTCAGCGAATAGCCTGGCATATCGATATGGATGTGATCCCGGTTGTGCCGGAGAAGGGCTCGGTGGGCGCTTCGGGCGATCTGGCTCCCCTTGCTCATCTTTTTCTTCCCCTGATAGGATTGGGAGAAGTATTTCATAAAGGCCGGAGACGCCTTACACAGGAGGTTTTGAGCGAATACCAGCTATCCCCTATACAGCTGGGCCCCAAGGAAGGGCTGGCCCTGATCAACGGCACACAGTTCATCCTGTCCTTTGCCGTACATGCGGTACATAGGCTACATTACTGCCTGGAGGCGGCCGATATCATCGGCGCCATGAGCCTGGAAGCCCTGACCGGCACCAAAGCCCCTTTTGATGAGCGGCTGCACCGGCTACGCCCTTTTACCGGCACACAGCTGGTAGCGCAACGGCTGCGGCAGCTGTTGTATAACAGCGCGATCATGAAGAGCCATGTGGATTGCGGGCGGGTGCAGGATCCCTATTCTCTGCGCTGTATGCCGCAAGTGCATGGGGCATCCCGTAATGCATGGCTGCACCTGCGGCAATTGACGGAGACAGAGCTGAATTCCGTCACGGACAATCCCATTATCCTGGGCGGGAACGACACCATCAGCGGTGGCAATTTTCATGGACAACCCCTGGCGCTCCCATTGGACTACGCCTGTCTGGCTGCTGCGGAGATAGGCAATATTTCCGACAGACGGTGCTATCTCTTATTGGAAGGCAAGTGGGGACTTCCTTTATTACTTATGAGCAATGTAGGGCTCAACAGCGGCTTTATGATCCCTCAGTATACGACCGCCGCGCTGGTCACCGAGAATAAAACGCTTTGTTTCCCTGCCAGCGCCGACAGTATCCCCACCTCTCTGGGACAGGAAGATCATGTGAGCATGGGCAGCATCAGCGGCCGCAAGCTCGGCCAGGTGCTGGACAACCTGGAATATATACTGGCCATCGAGCTGATGAGCGCCTGCCAGGCCATCGAATTCCGGCGTCCCCTGAAGAGCAGCGAGATCCTGGAAGCGGCCCATGAATATGTTCGTACCTTTGTAGGGTTTGCCAGCGAGGACCGCATTTTTTCGGAAGATATTCTAAAGCTGCGGGACATCATACAGGATCACACCTTCGTAAGGCAGGTCGATGAAGCGGCCGCGGCGAAAGGCATAGATCTGAACAGCACATTCGAAGCATTTAAAATTTTATCATGAGCACCATCACTATCAAGCAGTACGATCCCCAGAAGTACAAAACCCCCACAGGTGCGAAATTGCAATGCAAAGGCTGGATACAGGAGGCTGCCTTGCGCATGCTGTTGAATAACCTGGATCCCGCGGTGGCCGAACGCCCCGAAGAGCTGATCGTATATGGGGGAAGGGGCAAGGCAGCCCGCAATTTCGAATCCCTGGATCTTATCCTGAAAGCATTG
>DASZWE010000710.1:0-4528 GCA_035546735.1 Puia sp. | reverse complement strand
AATATGATGATATAGTCATTTTCTAGTATGAGTGTAAAATTCTTTTGTATAAGCGGGCTCACTGTACGCCACACCGGTGAATTCCCGTTGTAAATATCGTAAAAAAGATAGAATACCCAGATACCCGGGATTATAATTAATTTCGATGAAAGCCGCGCTGGATGCAGTGATTATAGGTTTACACTTATTGCTCCCACCGCCAAAAAACGACATTTGTCTATCTGACAAATATTGCGCAAAGGAATGCTGATCTATGACCATGGCGGTAGTGGGCAATACCTCCTCCAGATCATGCTTGTAGATGGCGGTGAATACTTCCATACGTCGCGCATCGATCATAGGGCATAAAAGCACATCCGGCCCAACCCTTTCCCGCGCCGCCATTGCCATCACTTTCAGCTTGTTCTCCGTGACCAGCGGAATGCCCAAAGCATAGCAAAACCCTTTGGCGGCGGCCATTCCAACGCGCAGACCCGTATACGAACCAGGCCCTGCCGTGACAGCTACCGCATCCAGATCCTTCATCCGGATACCGGCATCCCGCATCATCTTCTCAACAGCAGTATGCAACCAGGCAGCATGATCTTTTTGATCGGGATTTACTGCCAGCGCCACCACTTCTCCATCTGCCGCAATACAAATGCCAGCTTCTTCAGTAGCCGTATCAATGTTAAGGATCAATGCCATGCGACTATTTTCTTTTCGTGTTTTTTAATCAATTTTTAATGGGAACGGGCCACAGACGCGGCTTTTAGCCGGGAACCGCTGACAGCGGTTCGTCCAAAGGACAGACATTAGCGATGTGCGGGAATCATTTTTTAACTCCTGATTCCCGCACCGAGTGCCGCGATCATACCCTTGGCAGGCATATACCGTTGATCCGTTGCACCCAATTTGTTAAGAAGATCATAAATATTTTCCAGCCCTATCTTTTCGCTCCATTCAAAAGGACCCATAGGGTAGTTCGTTCCCAGCTTCATGGCTATGTCGATCTCCTCCCGGGTGCTGACATTCTCCTCCAAGGTATAATACGCCTCATTAATGATCATCGCCAGTATCCGCCCGCTGATCATACCCGGAATGTCGGGGACAAGACGGTATTTCCAACCCAGCTCCCGGTATAGCTCCTCGAGGAACAGACCACCCGTTCCCGGCCCGACTGCCAGCTCATGCACCGCTCTTTCCAGCATACCAGGCCAGGCATTGATACGGATAAAAGGCTGGCCGATCTCCTCGCAGGTATACACCATCGAATTGATCATCACCGGTATAGGCAACAGCCGGCTCAGCTGAAGGACGCGATCCTCGTCAGGCGAGAAAGAAAGGTCGATGATCAATCCCGCATCCCTGTGCTTCTCCAGCTCACTCACCTCATCCACCTCCACATATTCCCATTGGGCCGGCAGCCTGGCTTTTCCACCTATGACAGCAATTTTCATTTATCGCAAATATACAACCTGTATCTTGCACCCATGGAAAAGCAAATCATCAACACCTCCAACGCCCCCGCCCCCATAGGCCCCTACAGCCAGGCCGTTCTGGCCGGCAACACCCTGTATATCTCCGGACAGATCGCCATCGATCCCGCCACCGGCTCGGTAGATACCTCCGATATCATCAACG
This sequence comes from Puia sp., assembly GCA_035546735.1. GTDB lineage: Bacteria > Bacteroidota > Bacteroidia > Chitinophagales > Chitinophagaceae > Puia. Next base: position 2,905 of record DASZWE010000710.1, on the reverse strand, counting down.
AAACACACCAGGTAATGCATAACCTCCGGGCCATCCTTTCGGCCGCCAATATGGACTTCGGCCATGTGGTCAAAACTACCATCCTGCTCAGCGATATCGCCCTTTTTGGACAGGTCAACGAGGTATACGGCAAATACTTCGCCGGCGACTTCCCCGCAAGAGAAACCTACGCAGTCAGGAGCCTGCCAAAGAATGTAAACGTGGAGATCAGCATGGTCGCCGTCCAGTTCTAGCCCAACAGGTAAATAATAAGATTAGGCAGCCCTACGGCCACCCCGATGCCATATAAAAGATCCAGCCAGAAAAAACTGCCCAGACTGCCCAGATAGATCAACCCTACCACCGGATAGCCGATGATCCTGACCCAGACAGGCGTATTCTCCTCCCTGATGGAATGCCAGATGACATCCGCATCCCCACGGCTGGGAAAAGCATGCATGGCAATGGAAACACCCAGGTAGATCAGCACATAGTCCAATACACCGGCCGTATGAAAGACAAAGACGGGCAACGCCGCAGGCAGCGATATCAGCGCCCCGATCACCGTATTCACGATAAAGGGCCCCACACTGATAAGGATCCCCTGCGCCTTGTTCTTCACCGCCTCATGCACAACATAGCCCGCAGGATTACCCACCTGAAAATAGACCACCTTGAATACAGGCACCTTGAAATAACGGCAGAACAGCTGATGCGCCAGCTCATGCACGATGACGCCGGGGAAAGTGACCAGGGTGATGACAAAACCAGGAATGAAGAACATACGGTGTAGTTTAATTATCCGTCCTTTGTATAACAAGCCTCCGGCCCGTTACGCGTTAGAACTTCTCTTTATTGTTGATGACGTCCAGCGCATACTGCAAATTGTCCTTACCGACAGAGTCGGTCACAACCGACTGTGCTTTTTTGATCAGCGCATCCCTTTCACCCATACGGCCATTGAAATGATAGGCCAGTATCAGCGTGGACATGGCATAGGCGCTCTGCTTGTCCATATCATACAACTGCAACGCCAGATCAAGTCCCGGCTTCATCTTTTTCTGCCTTAAAAACGTCCGCGCCTTCGCCGACAGCCCCCACACCGATTCATGGTTGATGGCCAGTATCCTGTCGGCAAAGGTCATCGCTCCATTCAGATCACCCTGATCCCTGTTTATTCCTGCTTCCAGCCGCAGCGCGGGAATATATTCATAGTCGGACTCCAGCGCAAGCTCCGCTATGCTGTCGCTCAAATGATATGCTTTTCGGTCATACAGCAGCGTTGCATAAGTGATGGCGGCATGACGATCATCCGTATTCCTTTGAAGGTAGCCCGTCCATGCCGTATCCGGAATATGCGCTTCATCCGGATAGGCCTTTTTGAAATGCTCGAAAGCATCGTTGGAGACATATCCCTCTGCTTTCAGCATCACCTTCTCGATATCGCCATACAAATCTTTGTCCTCGATATTTACATCGGCCAGCTTCTGATACGTAGTGTTGAAAAGCGCATAATCTTCGTTGTAAAATGCCGCTATGAGCAGATCGCCCCTTGCCTCTATATTGGAAGGGACCTTCTCCAGTACCTTGGAGAATTCTTTTTCCGCTGTGTTGAACTTTTTCTCTTTCAACGCCCTTCTCCCCCTTTCCAGGTGCAGGCCAAGCGAGATGGACCTTGGCAACGTGCATAACGAGAAGAGCAGGATGACGGCAATGCCGCCGGCGAAGATCCATATCCACACCGGGATATGCAAACGGGTAAAATTTTCACGACAGTCGCCGCAAAGTGGAGTAGGATGATCTCCGTCCATGGCAGGCGTGCCGCAATTGGCACAGTTCCGTGCAGATACGGATCCTACGGTCGATAGGGTTTCTTCCATACCCCCAATATCACGCTAATTTTTTAGAACTCCAAGCTCCTTCCCGATTTTGGCAAAGGCAGCAATGGCCTTATCCAGGTGCTCCTGCTCATGAGCAGCGCTCAACTGCACCCGTATCCTCGCCTGCCCCTTGGCGACCACGGGATAAAAGAACCCGATGACATAAATACCTTCATCGAGTAGCTTTGCGGCAAAATTCTGCGCGACCACCGCATCGTAAAGCATGATGGGCACAATAGGATGATCCCCCGGCCGGATGTCGAAACCAGCCTCGGTCATCTTTTTACGGAAGTATTTTGTATTATATTCCAGCTTATCCCTCAATGCTGTCGTCTCGCTCAACATATCCAGCACGGCAATAGAGGCGCCGGTAATGGAAGGAGCCAGGCTATTCGAGAAAAGATAAGGACGGCTCCGCTGACGCAACATCTCGACGATCTCCTTTCTTCCACTGGTAAATCCGCCGCTGGCGCCCCCGAGAGCCTTTCCGAGCGTACCGGTAATAATATCTATCCTGCCCATGACGCCACGGTATTCATGCGTCCCCCGTCCTGTTTTTCCCAAAAACCCGGAACTATGCGATTCATCGATCATCACGATAGCATCATAATTGTCCGCAAGGTCGCAGATCCGATCCAGCTGGGCGATCGTGCCATCCATGCTAAAGGACCCATCCGTCACGATGATCCTGCTGCGCGCGCGCTGAGAGGCCTTTAGCTGCTGTTCCAGGTCCTCCATATTGTTGTGCTTGTACCGGAATCGCTGCGCCTTGCAAAGACGAACGCCGTCGATGATGGACGCATGGTTCAGCTCATCCGAGATGATCGCATCCTGCTCGCCGAACAAAGGCTCGAACACACCCCCATTGGCGTCAAAGGCGGCGGCATACAGAATAGAATCCTCCGTACCCAGAAAAGTGGCGATCTTCTGCTCCAGCTCCCGGTGAATGTCCTCCGTCCCACAAATGAACCGCACGCTGCTCATGCCATACCCCCTGCGATCGATGGCCTTGTGGGCAGCCTCGATGACCTTTGGATGGGATGAAA
>DASZWE010000709.1:0-17308 GCA_035546735.1 Puia sp. | reverse complement strand
ATTGACGACATTGAATACGCCTTCGGGCAGGCCGGCTTCCTGCAACAAAAGAGCCAGGCGGCCTACGCTAAGCGGAACTTTTTCGGAGGGCTTTATGATCATACAGTTGCCCAGGGCCAGGGCGTTGGGAATGGTCCAGTTGGGGACCATGGCGGGGAAGTTGAACGGGACGATGGAAGCCACGACGCCCAGGGGAACATGTTCGGTACGACATTCCACCCCCTTGCTCACTTCCAGCACTTCTCCCATCAGCAGTTGGGGGAGGGAGGCGGCGAACTCCGTGAGCTCGATACATTTTTCGACTTCAGCGACGGCCTCGCCCAGTGTCTTGCCATTCTCTTCGCTGACGAGGGCTGCCAGATCCTGCGTGTGTTTTTCCAGCAGGTGCCGGTATCGATAAAATACCTGTACTCTTTCTTTTATGGGCGTTCTGCTCCAGGAGGGAAAGGCCGCCCGGGCCGCTTTTACGGCCTGGTCGAGGTCCCGGGAGGTGGAACAGGGCATTTCCGCCAATAGGGTCCCGTCCAGCGGGGATAGGATGGACATGGTCCTGCCCGGAATGTCGGTGAATTCACCGTTGACATAGTTTTTCAGGCGTCCATATTTGGGTGCTGCCGTGACAGCTTCGGATGTGCGTGACATAATCGTTAATTGTTCTTACAATTTAACGAAAAAAGCACACATTCCTAACGCCGGGCTACCACAAGGACCTCGAGGGCGCCGGAAGAGGCTGGGAGAAAGATCTGATGGTTCTTTTCATCGACGGCCAGCGTGCTTGCACTCCTTTTTGTCGGAACATTGGCTACAACCTGGAAGGAGCTGGCCGAACTCTCATGAATGACGGTGAGCAGTCCTTCCCCGCAAGAGGCGAATATATCTTTCAGGTGGCTGTCGAAAGCGACCCCGTCACACCCATTGCCAATAGGATATTTTCCGACGATGCTGCCGCTGACGGCATCCATGACGATGAGCCATTTTTCGCAGCCGGCAAACAGCCGCCTGGTCTTCCGATCGATGGCCAGGCCGGTGGGGCTTTCGCCGGGGGACAGCGACCAGGTCGCGACCACTTGTTTGCGGACCATATCCACGACCGTGATCTCGTTTTTGTCCTCGATGTTGACGAATATCCTGCCCGCCTCGTCGGAGACGGCTGTCTCGGGCTTGCCATCCAATGCAATGGTAGCCGTCACCTGTTCCGTGGCCGGGTCGATGATGCTGAGGTCATGGCTGCGGCCATTGCAGGTAATGACGGATTTTGTGAATGGGTCGAACAGGATGGCGTCAGGATTCTGGCCGGTGGGGATCTGTTTCAATATCTGTCCCGTCTTTATCTCAAAAACGGTAACGCTGTTATTACGCCCATTGCTCGTATAACCTTTTCCGAGGGCCTCGTCGAAGGCGATGCCGTGGACGCCGATGGTGTTAGGAATGACACCGACAGAGTCGCCTTTTTTCTCATCCAGGATCACTACGTGGGTGCCATGGGAGACATATATCTTTTTATCAGGCCCTATGGAGATATAGTCCCATCCTCCCGGACTGCCTATGCGAAATGTTTTGGATAGCTGGAAAGAATCTGTCGCCTGCGCCATGCTGACGGTGACGGACAGCAGAAGGGTGCAGAGGACGGACAGGAAAGATCGCAGATGGGTCATATGGGGTTGGTTTTGTTAGGTAAAGGTTTAGGTTTATCCATTGTCGGGCAGAGGAGGGAGCTCTTTTTGCTCTTCCTGGTCTTTTTTGAACTCCAATTTACCAAACTTATAGGTAAAATTGAGACCAAAGCTCCGGTAGGGTACGAGACGGACGGTATTCAGCGAAAAGTTCTGGCCATTGACGGTGGTTTCCTGCCGGACGCTGGAGGCAAAGGGATTGGTCGCGGAAAAGGCGATGCTGCCCTTTTTGTTCCATATTTGTTTACGGAAGGCAAAGTTATAAGAGGTGAAAGAGGGATACCTGCCCTGGAGCTCATTCCGCGCCGAATTGAAATTGCCAAAGAATTCCAGCACGAAGGTCTTGCTCAGCTGGTAGGTGGCATTCATATTTATCCTGTAATTGAAGCTGGTGACATTGCTGCCGCCCAGGCTGCCGGTGGTGATATACCGGTCGAAGATAGAAAGGTTGCTGCGGACATCGAGCTTGGAACCAAGGGGCACGGAACCATAAACATTCAGCCCGTAATTATTTTCCGAGCCCACGTTCATGGGTACGCTAACGGAGGTATTGAGGTACACGGAATCGCCGAGGGTGTAACTTGGATAATAGGTGATAAAAGGCTGGATATCGTGGACCTGATGATGCCAGAACAGAACGGCGTGGAGTGCGCTGCCTTTCTCGAAAGACTTGGAATAAGTGAACTCGATATTGTGGTTGTCCTCCGGCAGGAGATAGGGGTTACCGGTGGTGATATTCTTCGGGTCGCTGGTATTGATGTAGGGGTTCAGCCATCTATAGTTTGGCCGTTGGATCCTCCTTGTATAGGCGATCTTGATCATCTGGTCATTCTCGAAAGAATGAGAGAAGATAAGAGAGGGGGCGAAAGTATTGTAGCCGGGGATATTCGTACCGGAGGACTTGCTGAATTCCGCATTGGTTTCCGTACGCTCGTACCGCAAACCTCCCTTTACGTCCAGCCATTTGAAGAGGGGGAAAGTGAGGGAGGCATAGCCCGCATAAACATGACGGGTATAGGATAGCGCATTGGACTGGCCGCTGTCATATTTGTAGCCACCTGTGGTAGGGTTTAGCGCATAGACCGAGGAAGAGCTCGTTATCTGTCGTATCTGTACTCTGCCACCCGTCTCCAGCTTTACTTTATCGCCCATTGGCTGTACATAATCAAGACGGAAATTCGTCTCGTGATCGTGTCCGTCGCTTTGGCTGGTGGAGCCGGTGAAAGGGGCGCTTCCATCCGGAAGACCTTGCACCTGGTTAGAGGCCGAGTGATTGTTGCCATAGCTGCCGTCATACGATATGTCGAGCTCCCTGTCCTCTTGCGGGAAGGTCCTCTTATAATTCAGGCTATAATCCAGCGAGTGTCCCTGGAAGCGGCTGCCGGAAAGGACCCGGGAGCTGTCGTTCGTAAGGAGCGCGCCGGAGGATGCATCGTATCCATTCTGCAATTGAAGAAAGGAGCCGTCATTGTTATTCCCGAAATTGTCATAGCCTATATTGCCGGAGATAGTATTGCGATGATCGATGCTCCAGTCGAAGCCAATTCCCGATTCATAGCCCTGGCGATGAAAATTACTGCTGCCCTGCTGCTGCAGTCTGTTCTTCGTCCCGGTGGTCGTGTCATCCGACCAGCGGTCGGAGCTGTTGTCTCTCGTGGAGCGGAGCTGGGCATTACCGCTAAAAAAGGCGTTCATGCCAAAATTGCCGTGCCGGGCATTGAGATTCAGCGATCCATTCTCCAGGCGGCTGCCTGCGGTGAGGCTCACATTCCCATTGATGCCCCGGAGCCTGTTCTCTTTCAGGATGATGTTGATGATACCCCCCGTGCCTTCCGCGTCGTATTTGGCGCCGGGAGTGGTGATGACCTCGATGTTCTTGATCTGGCTGGCGGGGATGGACTGAAGCGCATCTGCCAGGCTGTTGCCAAAAATGCTGGAAGGCTTGCCATTGATGAGGAAGAGGATATTCGAATTGCCTTGCAGCTGTACATTGCCGTCCACATCCACGGATACCATAGGGACCTTTTTTAATATGTCCGTGGCTACGCCGCCCTGGGAAGTGATATCTTTTTCAGCGTTATAGACCATCTTATCGATCTTGTTTTCCACCAGTCCCTTTGGAGCGGTGACCGTCACAGCTTGCATAGCTTCCGCTTTTTGAAAGAGAGAGATATCTCCCAGCGTTATGTTCATCGTCTTCCCGTTCAGTGTGAGGATGCCGGTGCTGTGCGACTGGTAGCCGATGAAGCCGATGGTGAGCGTATAGCTGCCAGGCGTCAGTCCTTCCAATGTAAAGACGCCTTTATTGTTGGTGGTGGTCCCATTGATGGGTTTTACCTTGTTATTGGATGCATACAACGTAATGGTAGCATACTCTACGGGATTTTGGGACAACGAATCCAGGACACGGCCCGTGATCCTTCCTTTGCCGGAGGGAGCAGGCTGCTGAGCCATTAGCGATAAAGAATATATGAGGACGGCCAGTAAGAGACTACAAAATTTCATGGTTACAAAGGTAGTAACCTATTCTGGTGAAAATCTGTCCTCAGCTCACTCTTTTGCCGTGCAGGAGCATATCTACCGCCTGATCGAGGCTACCTGCCCGTGTAATAGTGCCTGCATTGACGAAAAAGATCTCGTCGGCATTCTCGATGGTATTGAGACGATGGGCGATGATCACACGGGTAGTTGTTTCCGGCAGTCGCCGCAGGATATCTTCCAGCATCTTCTCGGTCACAGTATCGATATTGGCTGTCGCCTCATCGAGGATAAGCAGATCGGGATTGCGGAGCACAGCGCGCATAAAGGCGATGAGCTGTCTTTGTCCCAGGCTGATGCCGTCGCCTCCGGAGGAGACCATTGTATCGAGACCTGCATCGAAGCGGGACAGCAAGGTCTGCAAATTAGACTTTTCAATGACGGCTGCCAGCTCTGCATTGCTGAGGTTGTGATATTGCTCGTTGCCGTATAATATATTATCCTTTACCGTGCCGGAGAAGAGGAAGGGCTCCTGCAGGATGAAACCGATCTTGCGGGTCCGCTCGTTGTCCGCATAGGAACGAAGGTCCTGGCCATCCAGCAGTACGCGACCGGAAGTAGGATCGTACAGCCGTGCAATGAGCGAAGCCGTTGTCGTTTTGCCACCACCGGTGGGACCTACGAGGGCGTATGTCTTGCCTTTTTCCATACGGAAGCTGTTGTTGTGCAGGACTTCGGTGCCATCCGGATAATGGAAGGATACGTGCTGGAATTCCAGCAGGGCCGGTGCGCCGGCGTTCTCATTGCGGACGACGGAGAGACCAGGGGTCGTTACGAGGTCGGACGTCAGGTTGAGTATCTGAGCGATCCTGTCCCAGGCAGCGAGGGCTACCTGGAAGCCGGCCCAAAGGGCTGCCATCTGGCGCAGCGGATCATAAAAATAGGAGACATAGGCAAAAAAGGTGACGAAGAATCCCGCGGTGAACTGCCCGTGGGTGATCAGGTAAATGCCATAGGTAAGAACAGCCAGCTGTCCCAGACTGGAAGCAAGTCCATAGACGGGGGCGAATATGTTGTTGGCAATCCCGGCCTTGACGCCGGAGGAATACTGTGTCTTATTGGCCTTATCGAAGCGTTTGCGGAAATAATCCCGTCGATTGAATGCAATAATTACCTTGAAGTTATCGAGGCTTTCCTGTATCTCGGCGCTCATCCCGCCCACGCTTTTCAGGTTGGCGGCATTCCTTCGTTTGATCCACGGCGTTGTCAGCTTGGTAAAGATCCAGATGATCAGCGCGGGGGAGAGGGTAACCAGGCCCAGCTTCCAGTTGACGGCCACCAGGGCGATACCTGCTCCTATGATAAAGAAGAAGCTGGAGACAAACTGCATGAGGGACTGGGAGAAGAACTGGTTGATCTTGTCCGTATCGTTGTTGATCCGCGAGATGAGGTCGCCGGCCTTGTTCTGGTTAAAGAAGGCGGCGGGCAGTTCCTGCAATTTGTTGAACAGGGTATTGCGGAGCGTAAAAAGGAGGTGCTGACCGAAGTCACCCATCAGGATGGTACGAAGGTATACCAGCACGAGCACGCAGATGTATGTCAGCAGAAGCCATCCGCAGTTGACGAGCACGCCGCTCCATTTCTTATGTAAGATATAATCATTGATCGTGATACCTACGATGTATGGGCCGACCATGGTGAGTATGGAATAGACCAGTATCACGATCAGGGCCCAGATCAGCTTGCCGCGTTGTTCGGGCAGCAGGTTGATCAGCTTCGCCAGGGCGGACCAGTTGGAGGTCTTTTTTGTATCCTTGGCAGTGGTGGTATTAAGGTTGTAATTCGTGTTGCTCATAATGACTGGTGCTACGTTGTGATTGATAGATCTGAACATATTCCGGGCAGGTGTTCATCAGCTCCGCATGTGTGCCGGTGGCGATGATCTCGCCTTCCATCAGCAAAATGATCTGCTGGTAGTCTTCGATGGAGGCGATCTTCTGGGTGACGGACAGCAGGGTGATACCCGGATAATTGCGGCGTACGTTCTCCAATATCTTTTGTTCCGTGCTGGTGTCGACACGAGCGGTGAAGTCATCCAGCAGGAGCACTCTTGGATCGATAGCCAGGGCGCGTGCCAGCATGATACGTTGCTTTTGTCCACCCGAGAGGCTGCTGCCTCTTTCGGACACGATGGTCTCCAGCTTGTCCGGCAGGGCGTCGACGAAGTCATGCAGCTCGGCTGTGGCGATGGCTTTTTGCAGGGACTCCTCCGTGACGGCCTCGTTGAAGGCGATGTTCTCCCGGATGCTCATATTGAAGATGATGCTGTCCTGGAATACGAGCCCTATTTGTTTGTGAAAGGCTTCCTTTTCATATTCCGCAATGGGGTGACCGTCGTATTCGATGGCGCCCGTACTGGGGCGTGCCAGGGCGGTGAGCAACTGCAGCAGCTGTGTCTTGCCGGCGGCGGTAGGGCCGATGATGGCCGTACGGGAACCGGCCGAGACAGTGAAGGAGATATCCTTCAGCACCATCTTTTCCTTATAGGATAGGGTCACATTTTTTATGGCAATGTTTCCTTCCAGCTCCTTTTTGATGGTGCCTGTTTCTACCGGATCCGGGGCGTTGAGGATGCTGCTGATCCGCATGTAGGAGGCGCTGGCCTGTGCGATGACATTGCTCATGAACCCGATGATGAGGATGGGGAAGACGAGCATGGACAGGTAGTTGGAAAAGGCGACGAGGTTCCCCAGGCTCATGGAGCCGATGATGACATAGTGCCCGCCCAAAGCCAGGATGGCAAGGGAGGCTAAATTGCTGGTGAAGACGATGACAGGAATGAGGGAGGCGAACAGACGCAGGATACTGAGCCCTATGCCCAGGGCCTTTTTATTGGCCTCCATGAATTTGTTGTACTCCAGCTGCATGGAGTTGATCACCCGGATGATGGCGGCGCCCAGGATGCTCTCATTGATCACTTTGTTCAGGGTGTCGATGACCTCCCTGCTTTTCAAAAACAGGGCCCGTACTTTTTTGAGCACCACGAAAAAGGTGATCCCGATGATGGGTATGATCGCAATAACGATGAGTCCCAGCTTCCAGTTGATGCTGAGCAGCAGGATGCTGGCGCCGATGATGACGACGAGGCTGCTGGCGATGGATACGATGGCCTGGGAGACGAACATTTTAATAGAGTCGACATCCGCCGTGAGATTGGTCAGCAGCTTCGAAGAAGTGGTTTGCTGCAGGAACTCGAAGCTCTGGCGGGATATTTTTTCCGAGAGGCGGGTACGCAGGTCGCGGGCCACTCTTTCGGAAGTATAGGTCTGAACGAGGCTTTGCAGGTAAGCGAATAAAAAAGAGCCGATGACAGCCCAGAGGAATTCGATGACGAAGCTACGGCGTATACCTGCCTCGGGATGATTTGTAAACGAGTCGATAGTGGCGGCGATGATCTTGGGCAGCCAAAGGTTAAAGGCATTGCTTACCAGGGCCAGCAGGACCAGGAGGGTGATGAAACCTCTGTATGGTTTTAGCAGGGTGGATAAGCCGGGTCCCTTGGGTTTACTTTTACCTGGTGGTGGTCCTTGTGCCGGTCTGTTGTTCTTTTCCATATAATAAAGTGAGCCGTTACGGGCGGGGGTAAAATTACTAAAATATGGGTAGGAGGGAATTAACAATAGCTAAATAGCCGGAAAAGACCGGCGAAACCGGGGGACGGGACGGTGAGCGTCTTTCCGTGGCTCTTGAAATGACGCAAACGTTTGCGAGGGGCTTTCGCCCGGAGCGTGCAAAAAATTGGTGTACATTAGGGTAAGCCATGACCAGAAACGCTGCTTATATTCTTTTTACACGATTGTCCCTCGCCGGGGATGAAGCGGCTATTGCCGAGCTCCATAACATATATTTTTATCGTCTATACAAGCTGGCCTTTTCCATTGTCGGGGACAGGGGTGCTGCCGAAGAGATCACCAACGACGTGTTTGTGCGTATATGGGAAAAGCGGACCCTGTTAAAGGATGTTGCCAGCCCCGAGCTGTATCTTTTAAAATGCGCCCGCAACAGGTCGCTGGAATTCCTTCGGAGCCGGAAAATGGCGGTACAGCTGTCGGAGGATGAGCTGCATGATTTCCCCCTGCAATGGGAGGTCAGTCCCGAGCAGCTGCTTATCTCTTCGGAAATGGTGCGTCATATCAATAAGGTGATCGATCAGCTGTCACCTAAGTGCAAGCTCATTTTTCTGCTGGTAAAAGAAAGTAATCTCAAATACAGGGAAGTAGCCGATCTGCTGCATATTTCCATTAAGACCGTAGAAGCGCAGATGAGCATTGCGCTAAAGAAGATCAGTCTGGCCGTACCAATGACCTTTCTCCACCATTAATTTTTCTTTCAGACCGGGTGAAACCCGTCAATTTTTTTAGACTTCTTTTAGGGGTACAGGCCCATTTTATGCATCAGCCCTCATCGGATGGAATCCGATTCGAAAATTACTACGTAATGGCAGAACAAGAAAGACTATGGGAATTATTGACTAAGCAGTTCGACGGGCACATCACGGAAGATGAGCTTCGGGAGCTGCAGGCATTGCTGAACGGGCAGCAGGATCTGATCCCTTATGGTGAGCTTTTATCCGAACTGAAGGGGCTTTCTCTACGTCCGGGCCCGGAGGATAAGGTGGCGAAGGACAATAGCTTGTCGGGCGTTATGCAATCCATACGGGGTAATGGGAAGGAAGTAACGGTGGAGACGCCTGTCGGGACAATGATGGAGAACACCGGCAGGAGAAAAAGCTTCTATGCCTGGGCAGGGGCAGCGGCGGCCGTCCTGGTCATTGCAGCCGTCTATTTCTTCCGGAAAGAGGGTCATGCCGGCGGCGTGCTCGTTTATGACAGGATCGTCACGAAGACCGGTTCCCGAACCCTGATCAATTTACCGGATAGCTCCACGGTGGTGCTGAACAGCGCTTGTCAGTTTGCTTATAATAAGGACTTCGGGGTTAAGAAACGGGAAATGCAGCTGACCGGCGAGGCTTTTTTCGATATCCATGGCAATCCCGATATGCCCCTGGTGGTACATGCGGGCAATGTCATCATCCGGGTGCTGGGGACCTCCTTCAATGTACGGGCCTATGCAGAGGATTCCTTTGTGGAGGCCACCTTGCTAAAAGGGGTCATCGAGGTGAGCCTGAAGACGGATCCGGAACGGAAGATATTATTGAGACCCAATGAAAAGATCGTCATACGCAAGGAGGCAGGAAAGACCCTGTCGCCGGTGGACAGCAGCCGGTCGAAAAGCCGGGAGGAGGTGATACGCGTAACGCAGCTGGCCGTGGATCCCAGGGACAGCAGCTATGTCGAGACAGCCTGGATGAAGGAGAAGCTGATATTTAGGAAAGAATCCCTTGTATCGCTGGCCGCCCGGATGGAGCGATGGTACCAGGTAAAGATCGTGCTGGCGGACACCAGCCTGCAGTCATTGCTCTTCACCGGGTCTTTTGAAAAAGAGACGGTGGAAGAGGCATTCAGGGCATTGCAGCATTCGGCCTCTTTTTCCTATAGCATCGATGGAAAGACAATCACTGTAACAAAACGAAAATAAAAGAGTAATAAAAAGAGAGGTGTTTGCGCCACCTCTCCGGAAGTTACAACAGGCATGACCTATTATTAACTCAATCAAACCAAAGGTATGCATTTTACCAGAACAACTGCATCGCCCGGAAACTTTATTGTCCGGCGTAAACTACTGTTTATCATGAAAATAACAGCTTTGTGCATGGTGTTGGCCGGGGTCCACCTTTCTCTTTGGGCCTCTTCCCAGAAGACGATAACCCTCGTTGTCGACAAGGAACCATTGGCAAATGTGCTGTCCCTGATCGAGCAGCGGTCGGGCTACAGATTTCTCTATCAGTATAAGGAGATATATGAGACCAAGGTGGTCAGCCTGAAAGTGGAGGAAGCTCCATTGGACTATGTGCTGTCCCTTGTGCTAAAGGGCACCGGGCTGAGCTATTCCATCAATAGCAATAACCTTATCGTCATCAGCGACAATGCGCCACCCGGGACTGTCGTGGGTGTCATAACGGGCGTCGTGCGAAGCGAGCGGGGCGACCCCCTCCCAAATGTATCCGTTCTTATCAAGGGGACGTCGCGGGGAACGCAGACCAACGACAGAGGTTTTTACAGCATACAGGCGAACGAGGACGATACGCTGCAGTACTCTTTTGTGGGGTATGAGACGCAATGGATACGGGCCGGCAGAAGACAGACGCTGGATATTATCCTGCGGGCAGGTAGTCAGCAGATCAACGAGGTGGTGGTCGTAGGTTACAGCGACAAGAAGAAGAGCGAGCTGACCAGCGCCGTGACGGTGGTGGGGTCGGAGAAATTAAAGGATGTCACAACGAACGACATCGGGTCGATGCTGCAGGGCAAGGTCGCGGGTTTACAGGTGGTAAACAGTTCGGGTGTGCCTGGCGCCGCCGCGGAGATCAGACTGCGGGGCGTCTCTTCCGTCAATGCGTCCCAGAGTCCTCTCTTTGTCGTCGACGGGATCATCGGCGGCAACTACGACCCCAACGACGTAGAGAACGTCACCGTGCTGAAGGATGCGGGCGCAACCGCCATGTACGGTTCACAGGCCAATGGGGGAGTGATCATCATTACGACCAAAAAGGCTGCCGCGGGCAAGACGCGTTTTGAAGCAAAGCTGACGACAGGACTCCGTACGCCGGACTTCGGTCAGATGCACATGATGTCGGGGCTCGAGCTTTACAATCACCAGAAGGAATACTACCGGGATTATATTCCCACGGACACAGGGAACTCGTATAAGATTGATATCCTGAAATTCTATGGCGAGCGGCCATTGAGCCTGCGGGACAGGAACTACAATTGGCTGACGGCAACCTTTCGGCATGCGCCCATGACCAATTTCTATGCTTCCGCCAGCGGACGTACGGAAAAGGCAGATTATTATGTGGGGCTCACCTACTATAATGAGAAGGGCACTTTTCTGAATACGAACTATCAGCGGATGAACCTCCGGGCCAATTCGACCTATCATTTTTCGAAACAGATACATGTCACCAACAATATCAATATCAGCGGGACCACGGGCAAGAGCTATGATTACAATGACGTCTATTATGCCTATCTCAATATGCCCTGGGACAACCCCGATGACAGTTCAGGCAAGCCCATCTATGTCGACGGCAGCTCGACTTTCAAGTGGTGGTCGAGGGATAAGGTAAATCCTATCCATACCATCCGGAACTCTAACCATCCCTATAAGAACTTTGACGCCAATTATGACCTGGATCTGAATGCCAACCTGACGCCCTGGCTGTCCATTGCCAGCACCAACCGGGTGGCAGCCAGCTATTTCAAGGCCACTACTTACTATTCTCCTTTAACTGCGGGGCAATATCATGGCACTGGCTATCTGAATGAGCAAAGCACGTTGAACTATGGGTACATTTCCAATGATCTTTTGAAGTTCAATTTCGACATGGGCCCTCACCGGATCAGCGGCCTGGCGGGGATAGCTTTTGAAGGCAGCCATACAGAGGTGACGGGTGCGGCAGGCAAGGGCTTACCCGTAGGACTGCAGGTGCTGAACACCGTATCCAACAGCCAGGTGGTCAATGGCAGCAATGATCAGTCGACCCTTGTATCCTATATATCCCAGGTGAACTACAGCTACCTGGACCGGTATTTTTTGACAGGGTCATACAGGATCGACGGTTCTTCTGCATTCCCGTCCACACACCGGTGGGCCAGGTTCCCTGCCATCAGCGCGGCCTGGCTGGTGAGCAGGGAAAACTTCCTTGCCGGCAATCCCATCGTGAGCAACCTGAAGCTGCGTGCCAGCTATGGCATCACGGGCACACAGGACATCGGTTCTTCCCGCTACCTTGGGCTGTACTCTTTGTCCAGCCAATACAATTCTCTTATAGCAGCCACGCCATCGCAGCTGCCCAGCCCCAATCTTACCTGGGAAAGCAAGCATCAATGGGATGGGGGCGCGGACATAGGACTGTTCAGGCGGATAGACCTGACAGTGGATGTATATAATAATATCACTAAAAATCTCTTGCTGCAGGTGTCACAGCCGCTGTCTGTCGGTTTCGAGAGCCGCTGGGAGAATACAGGCGAGATCGCCAACCAGGGCGTGGAGCTGGGTCTGAGCACACTGAATATCACTACGCGTGATTTCGAATGGCGGACGGATTTCAATATTAATTGGAATACGAACAAGCTGCGGCAGTTCCCCGCCACCTCCATCAACACGCAATCCACCTGGAGCATTTCGCAGATCTACCGCAACGGCGGCAATCTGTATGAGTTCTATATGCCAAAATGGATGGGAGTCGATCCGCAGACGGGTGCGCCCTTGTGGGAGCAAATTACCCGGGATGCGAATGGCAAGATCATTTACCGGCAGGCTACTTCGAATTACGACAGCGCTACTTACCAGGAAGTGGGATCGCCTCTGCCAAAGCTTCAAGGTGGTATGACCAACACTTTCCGGTACAAAGGCATCCGACTGAGCGTTAATGCCTATTTCCTCTCCGGCAATAAGGTGTACAGCAACGCCCTGCGATTTGTAGAGAACGACGGTAGCGAGCCTTATTATAACCAGGCATTGCTTCCCAAAGGGTATAAGATATGGAGCCATCCGGGAGATATCGCTTCCGAGCCCAGCCCGCAGAATTCGAACAACTCTACGCAGACCTCCACCCGGTATTTGAAGGACGGCAGCTTTATCTCCATCCGCAATATCACCCTCGCTTATGAGCTGCCCAAGGCGGCCATGCGAAAGCTGAAGCTGGATGGGGTGACGGTGTCCTTATCGGCGGATAATGTGTATACGGCTACCCGATTCTTCGGACAGGACCCGCAGACCACGATCACTCCGGGGGTATATGTGATGCCGGGCGTGTCGGATTTCAAGTATCCCAATAACAGGCAGTATCTCTTCAACATCGATTTCAGGTTCTGATAAAAATATAATACCATGCAAAAGATCTTTTGGATAATAAGTCCATTGCTGCTGATGATGGCCTCCTGTGTAAAGGATGTCACTCCCAGCGATGCCATCACGACGGCTACACTCACCAATACCGCCGATGGGTTAAAGAATGCGGTCAACGGCGCTTATGCTCTTTTCAAGGACCATGTGGAATTTGCAGGATCCACAGATGAGAACAACATGTACCTGCGCCAGTTTTTTCAGGCAGCGGACTTTGCCAGCGACGACATTGTCTGCGCACAGACCACGACAGACCCTTTGTTCTACAGCTTTTCGCTGGGACATACACCCACCCAGACGAACATGCGGTATTTCTGGTATATCTCTTACAAGATCATCAGCGATGTAAATACGGTGATCGAGGCGGTGGAGAAGGTGTCCAATCCCGATGACGCTACCAAACAGCTGCTGGGAGAATGTTATTTCCTCCGGGCCTTTGCTCACTTCAATCTGTCGAAATATTATGCGCTGCCGTATGCGCTGAGCCCCGCTTCGGATGGCGTTATTCTCCGGCTGTCCACGGACGATGCCGCCCTCAAGGCAAGGTCAACAGTACAGCAGGTATATCAGGCCGTAATTGCAGACGCCGCAAAAGGAGCAGACCTTATGGTGCAGGGCAGAGGCGTGCAATATGCGTCGAGAGAGGCTGCCTGGGCGCTCCTGTCGCGGGTGTATTTATATGAAGGCAACAACGACAGTACCATCTATTATGCCAGCAAAGTGATCAACAGCGGCAAATTCACGCTCAGCACCGCATCGGATTATCCCAATCTTTTTGCCAATGCAGCCGCCAGCCCGGAGACCATCTTCTGTATCGCCTTTACCCAAACGGAGGATTATGGCAAGTTCGGCTCGATAGCTTCGATGATCTACTCCGACGGGAATTCAGGATGGGGTGAGGAATATGCTTCGGCCTCCCTGCGGGACAGCATGTCGAGCCATCCGGAGGATGTACGCTGGAGCTATATCGTACCGTTGAAAGACAACAACGGGGTAGTGCAAAAGAAAAATGGTATCGAGATCTATTATATCACCAAGTTCTCTTTCCAGGGTGGAAGTCCTACGTTGAGCTCGCCGATCATTTTCAGGCTAGCCGAGATGTACCTGAATAGGGCGGAGGCGGAAGCCAAGGCCGGCCAGGCGGGTGCGGCCCTCGATGACCTGGACGCCATCCGTACGAACAGAGGGTTGAGCAGCAGCCTTTACAATGGCACGACGCCTGCCGGCTATACAGCGCTGGATCTTGTGCTGAACGAACGTCGTATCGAGCTGGCCTTTGAAGGGCAGCGGACTTTCGATGTCTACCGGAACAACCGTAGTCTAAACCGGACCTACTGGGGCTATCACCTGCCGGGATTAAAGGAGACGGACATCGACCTCTCCAAACAGCCTGTCGGATATGCCAATATGATCATCACACCGGACAATCCCAAGATCATCTATTACATCCCTATCGATGAAGTGCAGACAAATACATTATGTACCCAAAATAAATAAGTCATGACAAATATTAAGCATATTCTATACATACTGGCCTGTTGCTGGCTTTGCTCCTGCAAGAAAAATTCAGTGGCGCCGCCTCCCGATGTCATTTATACGGTGAGCCTGGATGGCTATACGGTAACCTTTACCAACCAGACGACGGGCGCCAGCACTTACAAATGGGATTTTGGCGACGGCACCTCTTCCACGGACCAGAGCCCGGTACATACGTATCCCGGCAAAGGGAAATATGTTCCCACGCTGTATATCACCACGGCTGGCGGTGCTACAGCCGAAGGGTCCACTGTCATCAATATCGCCAAATCCTCAGCGGTGAAGCTGGATGACAATACCTTGTCGGACTGGGATACGGTGACACACAATGTGGTGATTGCCGGTGCACAAGGAGGGATATTGAAAACCGCTAAGTTCGATTACAACAGCGACAATGTCTTCTTCTATTTCGAAATGACGTCTACCGTCGCCGCGGGGGATATCTTCGACTTCTACCTGGATGCCGACAACAATGCCGGTACGGGTTATGCCACCGGCACCTGGCCGGGAGGTGGCTATGATGTGCTGATGGAAGGCGCTATGCTGCAGCAGTGGTTCGACCCCTTTTATTTCTCCGGCGCTACACAAAACTCCTGGGGATGGAATGGCGTAACCATTGCGGATTATTATCAGATCGGTACGGTCGTACAGGATGGCGGCACCTTGAAGTTCGAAGGCGCTTTGAAACGCAGCAAGATAAAAGGCCTCACCGGCAAAGGGCTGAGGCTGGCGCTGACGGTGACCAAAAGCGACTGGAGCGTTACCCTGGGCACCATGCCCGACGGAGGATCCGCCCCCATATTCCTTGACATGAGCGAATAAAAACAATTTCATGAAGATAGTTAGCTTAGTAACATTGTTGCTGGCAGGGGGCTGCTTTTGTGCGGCTCTCTCCTGCGACAAATTGGAGAAGCCCGTGCTTTATATACCAGCACCTGGCGACACGGTACGCTATACCGCCAGCGACTCGGATTTCGCCAACCCTGAAAGAGGCTTTTACCGGGCCACGGAGGTCCATGTCAGCAATTATACCCCGTTGGATGTTGCACAGCTCCAGTCCTGGCGCACCTTGCAGCAGGCCGATGGCGGTGGCGTCTATAAGCTGTACAGTACGCTGGTGTTTCGAAGCATTGTCCTGGATGGGTTTACCAATACCGCCTTGCCCGGCGATGTGCTCGATAAGATCAGGACAGACTTTTCCACGGCCCGTCAGGCCGGCGTCAAGCTGATCGTTCGATTCAGCTATACCACCACCTCGCATGGGGGCAGCTGTCCGGAGGGCGGTATCTGTCCCCCTTATGGGGATGCGCCCAAAAGTATCGTTCTGCAGCATATTGCACAGCTGAAGCCGCTATTGCAGGACAATGCGGATGTGATTGCCTGTGTACAAGAAGGATTTATAGGCATCTGGGGAGAAAATTATTATACGGATTATTTTGGCGATCCTTCTTCCAATGGGCAGAGCAAGCTGCTGGATAACAACTGGCAGGATCGTATCGATGTGCTGCGGGCCGTGCTGGATGCAGTGCCGGCAAGCCGTATGGTGCAGGTGCGGGAGCCGCAGATGAAACAGCGTTATGTGTATGGCATCGATGCACCGGTCACCTCGGCCCCCTTGACGGATGCGGAAGCTTTTTCCGGCGAGGACAAGGCCCGGATAGGGATGCACAACGACTGTTTTTTATCCGGGGTAGGCGATTACGGCACCTATGATGATTATGGCAATTCGTCCACCCCGCGTCAGTCGGCTGTGGGCGTGCTGGAAGCGTATGCCCAAAAAGATAATCAATACACAGCGGTGGGCGGGGAGACCTGTGATGATACGTACAGCCCGCAGAATGACTGCGAGACGGCGGGAATGGCGCAGACGACCATGCGGGGTCTTCATTACAGCTTCCTCAACTGCGCATACAACAACGATGTGAACAATGACTGGGTAGATGGGGGGTGTATGGAGAATATTAAACGGGATCTTGGCTACCGGCTTGTACTCACCACCGGTATCTTCCCCTGGCAGCCGGTGCAAAAAGGCATGCAGTTCAAGTTCACCCTGCAGCTGCGGAACGACGGGTATGCGTCGCCGTATAATCAACGGCCGGCACGGCTTATCCTTCGTGCGCAGAAAGGTGGTAAGGAATATGCTTTTGACCTGTCGACGGATGTACGGAAATGGTATAGCGGGGCGATCACGGTGAATGAGACCATTAGTACGGATGCGGCCATGCCCGAAGGGGTCTACGACCTCTTACTATCCCTGCCGGATGCTGCCGCATCCCTGGCAGCGCGACCGGAATATGCCATTCGCCTGGCCAATACAGGTGTTTGGGAGGAGGCGACGGGGTATAATAAATTAGGAGCGACGGTGACTATCCGTTAAGTATCTATTTACAATTGGCGGCCTATATTTGCAGGTATGCGTAAATTATTACCACTCCTGCTGGCCAGTGCGCCGGCCATCGTCTTAGCCCAAAACGCTCCTGAAGAAAACCTGGTGCAATATGTTCGTCCCATCATCGGCACGCAGCGGATGGGGCATGTATATCCCGGCGCCACCGTACCTTTTGGCATGGTGCAGCTGAGCCCGGACACTG
>DASZWE010000708.1:0-6185 GCA_035546735.1 Puia sp. | reverse complement strand
TTTGAGGTATTCGCTCATCCCCTGACGGGCAATCGCCTTCCAGGCTTCTTCGATAAGGATGACTTTTCGTAGTCCCTGCAGCTTGCGCATCTTGCCGATAAACACCTCCATGATGACAAGGGTGACGACAGGGAACAAGATGGGATGATCTTTGATAGTGTCCAGCTCGAAGACGATGAATCGTTGTTGCAGGAGGTCCAGCTGTTCCCGTGCGTTGAGCAGGAAGTCATACTCTCCTCCTTTGTAGAAAGGGCGTAGCACATAGAGGAAGTTATCCATGTCGAAGTCCTTGTTCTTTACCTTGTCTTCCGACAGGATGCTGGTAAATTCCACCCGCAGGAAATCGTAAAAAGTATTGAAGCAGGGAAAGAGGCAGGGATCTTCCATAGCGCTGGCATAGTACAATTGGAGGGCATTGGAAAGGGTTACCATTTCGCTCCGGGTGACCGTATCTCCTTCCATTTTCCAAAGAGCCAGGATCAGCGCTTTGAGGCTTTCCAGCTTTTCAATGTCCGGCATTTCACCAAAGGGCGTCCAGAAGGGATTCAGCTGAAGAGGGGACGAAGCCGAGTAGGTAAAATAATACCCTTCCGATAGTTCACACAACCCCTGGTAACTATTGCCGATGTCGATAACAAGCACATGCGCGCCTTGCTCATGATAGCTCTGCAGCAGGAGGTTCATGGTGACGGATTTGCCGCTACCGGACCCGCCGAACACGGCTTTGTTACGATTGCCGATCAATCCTGCCTGCAATGGCTCGTCCGAAAGGTCCACTTGCAACGGGCGGCCCGATATTCTGTCCCCCAGGCGAACGCCATAAACGCTGATGCTGTCCTTGTAATTTGTCTCCTGGGGCAGCAGGCAAAGGGCATGGTCGGCCAGGATGTCGAAGGTTTCATAGGCGGGCATATCAGCGGCATTACCCGGTATACCGGCATACCACAGTTCAGCAATATTTAACGTCTCGAGGTAGGGTGTTGCTCCCAGCCGGGAGATGGCCGCCGCCACCATATCACGCAGGGGCCCTACAGTATTTCTGTCCCGGGTCCAGGAGAGGATATTGAAATGCGCCTTTATCAATTGTTTGCCGTCGGAGATGGATTCGTTTAACAGCGCATCGATGGCGTCCCTGTTAAGGGCATTGACCCTGGAATGCGCGGACAGGGATTGCATCCGTTGACGGCGCGTCTCCAGCTTCTTCCGCACCGCGCCGGAGTCCTCGATGAACAGGTATTGGTTGTAGATATGGTTACACGGCAACAACAGGCCCAGGCGGGCGGCAAAAGCGATGGGGAAATGGATCTGTCCCGTGGAATACGGTCCGAAATCCACCATGGGGCTGCACTGGGCAGGTAAATGTTCCGCATCCGCCAACGTATGGATATGGCAATGATTGTCACCGATGCGAAATCCACCGTCAAAATGGATGTCGCGCGATTCCACGGTCTTGTCCTCCGGCATGATCAATTGACAATAGCGCTCGATATGACCTGCATGCCGGTGGCTGCTGACCAGCTCTTCCGTCGTCAGGCGGCGACAATGCAATAAGCCGTTGTCTGTCAAAAGGTGTATGAATTGATTTACCTCGGTGGTAAATTCTTCCACGGCCCCGGAGACAAGTACATCCTGTGGGGTAAGATTCTTTTGTAATAATGCCCGGCCCGCGCTCGTCATTCTTCGCCGGGGCCGTCGGGTGATATGCAGATAACAATGGTGATCCATCCACGGCCGCTCGTGGTGGTATTGCTCGCTGCTGTGAGAAAGAAAGCCGCTTTCCTTTTCGAAGTCGCCTTGCCAGCGCGTCTGCCAATACCAATCCTGGATGTGAACGATGCTGTTGGGTGATAGCACCTGCAAAGCCTTGATCCAGGCCTGGAAAATCATATCTAATTGTTCAGCCGGCAGCGTGAATATCTCCGGCTTGAAAAGGGCAAAAGCAAGGGTGATCTCTCCCATTTCGGAGAGGATACAGTCCGCGGCTACCTCCCAGATAGGCAGGCGGACCTCACAAGTTCGGGTCATATGTTATTTTTTTAATGCCAGGTACACGCGACGGGTGCCGGATTTCAATGCTCCTGGAGACGCGCGGGCTCGCCGTCTTTTACGCCAGCCATATATGCCGTAATGTTGGCTAAGGTGAAAAGCCCTTCCGATACACAAGGCGCCGATGCCAAAGCACACCGGCAGACAGATATAGCTATTGACGCCCACCAGGTAAAGGATGGCGAAAAGGACCATGCAGGCAATAACGGACGCGCCCGCATAAAGGATATACTGTCCCTTCAGGCCCTTGAACTCTACGGGGGCATTGACCCGCCGGTGTACTTTAAAAACGGTGTACATAATTTCCGGTCTAAAGTCCAAAAAATGCCTTCAAAACAGTGGCGACGATCACCAAAAAAATGCAGGTGCCGAACCAGATGGCGATCTCGTGACCCATGTCCTCCCTGTTCCTCCGGAAGGCTATCCTGATGGCGCCGATCAGCCCCATGATGGCCGCGATGGCATACGTCAGTTGAACAGCGGTGTCGAAATAACCCCGTACCATGGTGTTAGCCTGGTTAAGCCCGTTGTTGCCATCGGCTGTTTGGGCGTAAAGGTTACTTCGAGCGAGCAGCGGGATTGTCGCAATAAACAAAATGGGGTTGTGACGTCGTAAAAAACGCAGGAGTTCTCTGCGGTAAAACAGCAGGCAGATCAAGATATAGTAGCCTGCCGTCAGTAGAAGCATTGTTTGGGAGAAGCGCTGCCAGGTAATGGAATAAAACATGACATCTGGTTTTGTTGAAGCACGAAAATCAACAATGTCACGGCAACAGACACTCTAAAAATAGAATTTTTTAGATGAATTATTTTTTGTTTCTTCTCCTCGCCAGGTATTCTTTCTGCACCATATAAAAAGTGCTCTCTGCGACGCCAATATAGGATGCCAATATTTTCACCGGCACACCGCGATGCAGGAGATCGGATTTTTTTTCGGCAAGGGCGGCATATCTGTCGATCGCCTGCATCAATTGCATTTCATCATGCCTGTCCTCGCTGCGGCAGTAGTACTCTTCAGTTATCAGTATCCTGTGGACCCTGAATTCCTCGAACAGTCGGCATACCTCATCCAATTGTTCGCGGGTGATAGCCCAGCAAATAGTTCTTTTTATCGCGACGATGACATATTCGGAAGGCACTTGTCGAAAAAAGCTCCTGGGAGAGATAAAGATATCTAGTTCTATCAGCAACCATCTTGTTACTTCTGCTTTTTCCATCCGATAGATCTGGATCAGGCCGGATTCGATAAAGCAAATATCCCGACAGATAGCCCCTTCCTTTAGGACAACTGTCCCCGCTTCAAAAACTATTCGTCGTAAAATTTTCCGGAGATGGGCTTCCAGTGCCGGTGACATCCTGGCAATGGAATGAAGGTAGGCGATGAGCAGTTCCATTTGAGATAAGGTTTATATAATAAAAAAACGTATGCGCCTATATTAACCGACAGGCGCATACGAATGTAATTATTTTTCCGGAAAAATTTTCAACTTTTTGGCATGCCCGTCCTGATCTTCATCGCCAGTCCGTCATACGTATCCTTATAGGCGGCGTTCCCCGGCTCCTTATCCACGGCATGTTTTATCCAAACCAGGGCCGCTTTAAGTTCGTCCGTATTCTGACTATATTGCAGCACCATTTTGGCGTTCTTGTTCATTAGTTTCAAATCCTCCTTGTCTTCATAGGCCTCTGTATAGTGAACCAATGCCTGGGAGAATAATGGCCAATCCTTTCCATAATAATAATAGATCTTAGCCTTTGTCACCGTCCTGTCTACATAGCTGTCACCGTATTTTGTACGGATATCCTGCCCCAGCGTCGGCCAATCAGGCGTTTCCCGCGTTTTGGACGCATTTTGCACTAATGGCAAGATGACATCCGACAAGATTACGCTGTCATTGTGCCGTTGGAGGGTGTCCGTGGTAGTAGTTCCACTCGATGTTGATTGCGCATATAGCGCAGAAGCTCCCGTAAATAGGGTAAGCATGATGGATAATAGCTTGACCATAAGCGTATTTAGCTATTAAAACACCCACACATTCTAAAAATACTATTCAAAAAAAATCATTTCGCAACAAGTCTTTAATTTTTTCGATACCCCCCCGAAGATGGTTATAGACTGTGCTTTGTTCTATTCCCATTCTTTTGCCTATTTCCTTAGGCGTCAGTCCTTCTATATAGCGCATGCGTAGGATCTCCTGCATTTTTGGCGGCAGTTCATCCATCATACCTGTGATCAGGCGTAGTAAATCGTTTCTGACAATTTCAGCTTCCTGGTCGTCTTCCATCTCGGGAAATGCTTCGACATATATAGTTTGGAGGGACTTTCTCCTCCGTAATTCATCTATAGCTTTGTTCCGCACTACAGTGAAAAGCCAGGGTCTCAAATGCTCTTCACTCTTTATTGTTTTTCTCTTATTCCATAGTTCTATTATAGAGTCTGCAACAATATCCCCTGCAGAATTAGTGTCATTTAGTATCCCCATTGCGTATGTGTATAAGCGCCAATGATGGTGGAAAAACACTTTCTCCAGCTCTACGTGGCTGCCCTCCTGGAAGGCCTTGAACGAAAAGTATTTCATGGCTGGTTCCATGCTTATCTTTTTTTCAGGTATTCCTTCTTTTCCGTCCTTGCCCGGATCAAACGAATGATCTCCTCCGGCAGCTCCTGATAATGTTCATACCTCAGGCAGGATGGGCACTTGCTATTCAAGGAATCCAGGCTGCCCGTTTCCACGAGTTCTACGTCGCACACCTGGCAATAGGGCCGCAAATTAGCGATCTGCCATCCCTCCTTGTTATGTTCCCATTCCCACTTCCATATCCACTTCCGAAAAGTATCCTCTGTATAATGATAAAATGGCGGTTTCCTTCTTTTCCTGAGGAACAACACCACAAAGTAGCAGCCGTAGAGGGTCAGTCCCCACAACAACACCGCCCATACCTTGACAGCCCAGTTCAAGGTGCCGGTCACCAGCCCATATGACCATCTCAGGATGTAAAAGAGATAACCGATGACAGGTATGTCTTTTACATAATCATACACAAAATTGCCTGCCACTCCTAAAGCAATAGCGCTAACCATTGCCAGGATCATCTCCTTGAATTTCTTTTTCATAACATCAATAATGTGGGGAATGAAATATCAAATAGGACGAAGTGTCAGGTATTGAAACACCTGGATGCAGAATAGGTGGGGTGATATGAAAACAAAAAAAGTACAGGCCGGCTACTGCCAGCTATTATAATTACGTAGCTGTATGCAAAAATTACTATTCATTCAACGCATTTTTCTTTTCAGGTTACTATTTTGTTTGCCCGGAAGCCGAACTACTCGTATGTCGCCGAGGTTTTAGATACAACCATGTATTTTTAATAAATATTTTAAGGAAATTTTTTATCCTGGCATTTAAGGATTTACCTTTACACCAGGCGCCCAGCTATCCCACCCGCTTCAGAAGCCGCAATCATTCCTTACCAGTGCCGTTTTCTTATTTTATCACATAAACTCTCAGTTATGAAACCTCTATCTATTAGAAAGGTGGCCATGGCCGCCCTCGCAGTCGTTTTTCTCAGCGCGTTCAGGTCAGATCCCCAGCGGCAAATTCCTTTATGCACATCGAATGGCAATGTTCACTATTACTTCTATCTCGATGACGGTGATACTTTCGACGCCTACAATACTGTCGGCGATGAGATCACGCGCCTGGAGGTGCTTCTGGGCGCCTTCATCGACACCAATCCTTCCGGAGGCTACGAAGTGGCGCGAGGCTATATCAATAACAATTACCCCCACACCATCTGGCCTTCAGCCTATCTGTTTGAGCACGATTGATCCGTCATAGAGAGCGCCGGCTTTCGGGGCTGAAACTTGATCCGGAGGCCGGCCATTATACTTTTCAGGGGAGGAAAGACGACCGCGCTTTGTATTTCCGGATCGCCGCCCCGGTAGGGCGTCCATGTCAGCAGGTTATTCGCCTCGATGCTAAAGCTCATATCCTGAAGGCAGGGAAGGTGCATCCGCTGCAACGTCGCTGCAGACCATCGATACGAAAGCGATATGCTCTTTAGACGCAGGAAAGACGCGTCTGTCAGGATCCCATCGCTGCCTATCCAAAGGGAATTTGCCTTCGAAGCGGTCC
>DASZWE010000707.1:0-3020 GCA_035546735.1 Puia sp. | reverse complement strand
GGGGGGCGGGGGGCGGCTAGAAATCCGGATTGGATAGGTCGATCTCATTAATAGGCAAGCGGCAACGAAACTTCAAAGAGCAGCACATTGCCGTCCAGGTCATCTACTTTCGTCAGCACCCTGGCGTCAT
The DNA here is from genome assembly GCA_035546735.1 of Puia sp. Lineage (GTDB taxonomy): Bacteria > Bacteroidota > Bacteroidia > Chitinophagales > Chitinophagaceae > Puia. Next base: position 2,890 of record DASZWE010000707.1, on the reverse strand, counting down.
CGAGGTCCTGTAGGTAGAGTCTGGCGCGACTTTGAAGAAGTCTGGCGGGGATATCATCTACCTTCCCGATACCGGAATAGACAAAGGACAGGGTGTCGGGATTTATCTTTTGAGCAAAACCCACAGTGGGTAACAGGAGGAGCAGTGTTAACAGGTGCTTCATAAGTATGACCAAAGTACAGGCAAAATCGTCCACTTTTTATTAAAACTTCATTAATTGAATAGGGCTGGCCGGGCGGTGGCTAACGTGGATGAACGGGCTATTCGGCCTTGACGGGATGCCCGGTTATGGACAAAGCGTTTTCTCACTCCGTTCGAAGACACTTTATGGGATTCGCCACGGCTGTTTTTATCGACCTTGCGAACGCCTACTTCTTTGGCGCGGCGGGCGGACCGGGCAGTGGCGAGGCTCATAAAATTGATACAAGCCACCAGCAGGATAAATACGGCCACGATCGAGAACAAGCGCACATAGGTGATATCGCCTTGGCCCGTTACATCATAGAGGATGTGTTTGGAATACAAATGGACCTTGTCCAGCGGCTGGAGCTGGAAGACTGCATCGAAGGTAGGCTCACCCTTTTTATTGATCGCCCTGATGTTTTGTTCGATGGCAGCAAGCGAGGTTGTGAGCACCAGCTGCCTAATCTCTACGGGCTGAATATGAATGGCGGAGACCTTCGATTAGCCTTTAAACGATGCAGTTATTTTTCATGCCGTAGACCCTAAAAAGATGTCCGTACGCTCACGCCCCATGTCAGCGGGTCACCCAGGTGCCAGGCTCCGAAGTCATAGGCATAGGAAATATATTTCTTATCACCCAGGTTCCTTCCCCATGCTGCCAGCTCGAATTTCCGGAAGTCCAGGCCGCAGCGCATGTTGAAGAGCGAATAAGGGGACTGACGGATGGTATTGTTCAGGTCGAAATAAGTTGTTCCTGTCATTTTCCATTCTCCGCGGGCAAAGACATGCAGGCCGCGGCTCAGCATGCGGGTATATTGTATGGCCAATAAGGAAGTGAGGTCCGGCGTAAATAATTGATGTTTACCGGCCAGGTCCGTTGAAGATCCGTTCTGCGACAGCTCCAGGGTTTGATACCTGCTGTGGGTATATCCGGCATTATAGACTATGTCAAGCCCGCGGACAGGGGTAGCCGATAGTTCCAGCTCTGCACCATAATTATTCAGCCTGCCCGTGTTCCTAGTGACGGTGATGGCATCGGGGAGCAGCAACGTGGGAACCTGTGCGTCATTTATATGTGTATAAAAAACATCCGCGTTCAACCGTAATGAGCCGGACAAAAAGGTATTCTTTATCCCCAGCTCGTAATTGCTGCTGTATTCGGGACGATAGCCCACCAGCGGAGGCTGTGAGGGGTCGGATGACAGCTGTGTAAGACCACCTGTACGAAAGCCCCTGCTGTATACAATATACAGGGTGGAGTTAGTCCGCAGGCTGTAGTCGAGCGCCAGCCGTGGAGAAAAGGCATGAAAGGAAATTTTACCGGATGTATCGGGAAGGATCACCATGGGTGTTGGATCGGGGTCGTGCTGGTACTCTCCGAGGACATCTTCCTTTTGGTGTTCGTAATCATAGCGCAGGCCTGCTGTCAGGTTGGTCCTTTTGTTCAGGGCGTAGCTCAGCTGTCCGTAGAGGGATGCGCCCCATTTATGGTTTCGGGTGGTATTGATGGTCGAGAAGAGCGAATCGCCCACGCCCAGCATATTTGCATCCTGTCCATAGCGGGTGGCTTGTTTGTTGGGCTGATCCTGGTAAAACCAGTAGGCACCGGTGGTCCATTTCCAGGGAGAGGCGTTTGCGGAAGAAAACTGGATATCCTCCGTCACGGCCCGGATATTATTCCACTTGCTGCCATAGTTATTGATGATGGAGATGGCGTCCAGGGGAGAAAAATCGCCGTCGATGGGTTTGGTATAATACCGGTAGTTCTGCTGATAGGAGGTCTGCTCGTGGAAATGAAAGGCCCGGCCCTTGTAGGTGGCGGCCAAAGAGGACTGAAAGGTATTGTCCATCATGGTCGTGGTGGAGTTCTGATCCAGCTTGAATGGCTGCGTGAAGACCGCTGAGGGATCTGCCACCAGCGGGAAGGCTCCATGGTTGCGGTTGCTACGATGCTTGACGTTCAGGTCCAGCGACCAGCGCGCGCCGGGAATATATTTGAGATAATAGTTACCCGTGATGCTGTGCTGCTTGTCATAGGAGGAGTTGTCGTATTCATTGGTATAATATCCGTTGCGGCCGTCATAAAGACCTGCGATGCCAAGGAAGAGCCTGTCCCTGATCAGCGGCGTTCTGAGTCCCACCGAATACCGCTGCTGTCCATGGTTGCCGGCGCTGATCTCTGCAAAGCCACCCAGCTTATTGCCCGGCTGTTTGGTGATGATATTCAGCACGCCGCCCATGGCATTACGGCCGTAGAGGGTTCCTTGCGGTCCCCTCAGCACTTCGATGCGCTGGATATCGAACAGGGAAGGGATATAGGTGTCCAGCCCAAATTGATTGATGCCATCGACATAGACTGCCACGGCAGGGTCATAGGAGGTGGAGGTAATGCCACGGATGGATATGACGTCCCTTCCATCTCCCGGGTCGGCGGCATAGAGGCCGGGTACGATGCCTGAGATATCCTTGTTATTCCATAGCCGGAATTCCTGTACTTGTCTGGGCGTAAAAGCCGACACGGCTATGGGCACCTTCCCCAGCTGTTCTTCCCGTCGCTGGGCGGTGACGGTGACTTCGTTCAATGATATTACTGAATCCACGGACTGACCTACTACAGCGCTCGAGGATATCGATAAGCAAATGGCTATAAAACTCCGGACATTCCAAAACATGTCAATCATTTATCACTTGAGTAATCGGATATACC
>DASZWE010000706.1:0-7534 GCA_035546735.1 Puia sp. | reverse complement strand
ATGCATAAAATCCAGCCCCTTCACCACCATCTGCGTTCCCACCAGCACATCGATCCGTTGTTGCTCGAACAGCTGTATCAGGTTGTCATGCGCCGTCTTGCCCCTGACGCTGTCGATGTCCATACGGGCGATACGGGCCTTGGGAAAGACCTCTTCCAGGTACTCCTCGATACGCTCCGTACCGAAGTTCCGCTGGACCCACTGGTGGTTGCCACAGGCCGCACAGGTGGTCAGCGGCGGGTAGACGGTACCGCAATAATGACAATGCAGCTTATTGGTCAGCTTGTGGTAATTCAGCGATACATCACAGTTACGGCATTGCGGTATCCAGCCACAGGTCTCACAGACCTGGTAGGGCGAATACCCACGACGGTTTTGAAAAAGAATGATCTGTTTGCCGGCGGACAGGGACTGTTCGATAGCCTCCTGCAGCGGAGGGCTGAGAATGATCTTTTCTTTTTGGCTGGAGCCGCCTTCGGCGGCAGGTAAAGGCCGGATCTTTTTCGTATCTATCACTTCTATCACAGGCATCTGCACCTGTCCAAACCTTTCGCTTAACTCTACCAGTCCATATTTGCCATTGATGGCATTGAAATAAGTCTCTACGGAAGGCGTGGCGCTGCCCAGCAATACCTTGCCCTTGAACAAGGAAGCATAATAGACGGCCGCATCGCGGGCATGATACCGGGGGGCAGGCTCCTGCTGCTTGTAGGACGTGTCATGCTCTTCATCCGCCACTATAAGCCCCAGGTCATTGAAAGGAAGGAATATGGCAGACCGGGCGCCCAGAACGATCTTCAGCTCACCGCTGCGGATCTTGTTCCATATCTCCAGCCGCTCGTTCTGGCTGAATTTGCTGTGATAAATGCCAATATAGCCGCCAAAATGCTTTTGCAGGCGTCGTATGATCTGCGACGTGAGGGCTATCTCGGGGAGGAGATACAGCACCTGCTGCCCCTTCCGGATGATCTTCTCTATCTGCCGGATATAGACCTGTGTCTTGCCGCTGGAGGTCACTCCATGCAGCAGGCAGACGGACCGTTCCCGCCAGCTTTTGTCGATGCTGTCGAAAGCCGTCTGCTGGGCAGGCGTCAGCTCGAAGTCTATATTGATGTCACGGGGCAGGTAGCGCAGCCTGTCCACTACCCGGCGCTCGACGGTCAATATGCCTTTATCCATCAGCCCTTTCAACTGGGCGTCTGAAGCTCCGGACTTCTTTAACAGACTGGATCTGGTAACTTCTCCCTCTGTTTTGGACAGGTGCAGATAGGACAGCAGCAGCTCCATTTGCTTCGGGGCCCGTCCCCAGTCATTCAGTAATTGGGACAGCTTGTCCTCATTGCTATAAGCCGGATGCAGCACCACATAGCTTTCCTTTTTTGCCGTGTACGTATCTTTCAGGGCCTCCCAGACAAAGCAGACCTTTTTCTCGATCAGCCGCTTGATGACGGGATAGACATGGGAAGAGTCGAGTAGTTGCTGGACCTCGGTGATCTTCAGTTCCTTCCTGATATGGAGGGCTTCCGCCACAAGGTACTCTTCATGATCCAGGTGCGCGAAATCATCTCCCGCCTCCTCATTGAACACGAGTATCGTTTCGCTGCTAAGCTTGAAATGGGCAGGCAGCGCGGCCGCCATCACCTCTCCTTCACTGCAGAGATAGTATCCGGCGATCCACTCCCATAGCTTCAGCTGGGAGGCATGCACGATGGGGTCCTGGTCGAGGAGATTGAGGATGGGCTTGGGTTCGAATGCTTCCGGCTTGTCTGTATGCAGCCGCTTGACGATGCCTGCATATTTCTTGTTCTTCAGCTGTACCTCCACACGGCATCCCTCGCGGACGGACATACGCCACTCGTCCGGTACGGACCAGGTATAATTCTTAGGCAGGGCCAGAGGTATGATGACTTCGGCGTACATTAACCGGCAAAGTTACTCATTCCCTGTGACATCCGGAGAATGGACCTGATTGATCCACGAAACGTTGTATTGCATCAAACCCTCTTCCATCATTCGAAAGACCTTTTCCCTCAGGGCCGGCAGATCCTCGATGGTCAGGCCTTCCACGGGGACCTCGGGCAGGAATACCGTCCGTAGCCTGCCGGGATTGAGACTGAACACGGTGGAATAATGCATCCGGTCGTAGGTGTCGAGGAAAAGGACGGGTTTGACGGGGGTCCGGGTCTCTATCGCTATACGAAAGGCGCCATCATAGAACCCTTTCAACGGATCAGAAGTCTGGTTGAATGTTCCTTCCGGAAAGATGAAGACGGAGATACCCTGTCGCAGGACATTGATCAGCTCCCGGGCGCTTTTCGACCGCCGATCAGGGTTGCTCCTGTCCACCATGACCACGGCCCGGCTGTAGATAAAGCCAAAGATGGGAACCTTTTTCATCTCCGCCTTGCCAAGCACCCGGAAGGCATGACGACGAATGACACGCAGGATGAGCGGTATATCCAGGTAAGAAATATGATTGGCGACAAAGACATACCGCTGACGGGGATCAGGTTCCGGACCGGGTAGCGTGACATGATGCAAACCAAGGACGGTCATCCAGCACCAGTCCCAGCAAAAGCAGGTCTTATAGATGAGATTCCCGTCCTTCACCGATCCACGCAGAGAGAAAACAACGACAAAAGGCAACGCGCAAAGCATGCCGGTTATGAAGAGTATAAGGGCGCAAATACAATAGATCCACAACAAGGGTTTTAATACGATACGCATAAAATGACCGCTAAAAATAGAGAATATTCCAGGGTCGCCATACTTTCTTGACCGCGATCAATGACAGTCGCATTGCTTCCGAAGCGCCCCCGATAGTAGTCTGATTTTCACCGTATTCTGGTATTTTTTGCCCTTTAGAACAGCGATGGTACAGCGATTCATGGTATTTCCCTATCCTTCAGTACCTTTGCCGACTGATTTAAACGAACCGGTGGTTCGTTGTCCGAAGGACAGACATTAGCGGTTTACAGGAATTGGGCTAATTTTTGTCGAAGACCAATTCCTGCATATTATAACTATGGAGCAGGTTCAAAACAAGACGGTAGCCTTTCATACGCTGGGATGTAAGCTGAACTTTTCAGAGACCTCTACCCTGTCCCGGTTGCTGGAAAGCGAAGGTTTCGACAGACGGGACTTCGACCAGCCGGCCGACGTATATGTCATAAACACCTGCTCCGTCACCGACAATGCGGATAAGGAGTGCCGTCACCTGGTACGTCGTATCCAACGGCGCAACCCCGAAAGCCTGGTAGTGATCACAGGCTGCTATGCCCAGCTCAAGCCGGAAGCCATCGCCGCCATTCCCGGTGTGGACCTCGTACTCGGCGCAGCGGAAAAATTCAATATTGCCCGGCACCTGAAGGACCTTTCCAAAGGCGATCCAACCCGGATCTGCAGCTGCGACATAGAGGAGCTCACGGATTTTCACCCTTCTTTCTCCCTGAATGACAGGACCCGCACCTTTCTGAAAGTACAGGACGGATGTGACTATAGCTGTTCCTTCTGCACCATCCCTATGGCGAGAGGCAAAAGCCGCAGCGACACCATTGCCCGGACGGTGGAAAATGTCCGGCAGCTGGCCGCGGCAGGCAATACGAGAGAGATCGTTCTCACCGGTGTCAATCTGGGCGATTTTGGTAAAGGACCACAGACCAGCGATCCGTCGTCCGCAGGAGAAGATCTCTTCGGCCTCATGAAGGCGCTCGACACCATCGACGGCATCGACCGCTACCGCATATCTTCCATCGAACCTAATCTGCTCAGTCCCGAAATGATCGAATGGGTGGCCGGTAGCCGGAAATTCATGCCGCACTTCCACATACCGCTCCAAAGCGGCAGCGACCGTATCCTGGGATTGATGCGCCGTCGGTATAAAAGAGACCTGTATGCTTTGAGGGTGCAGCTGATCAAAAGTCTGATGCCCCATTGCGCTATTGGAGTGGATGTCATTGTAGGTTTCCCCGGCGAAGCGGAAGATCATTTTAAGGAAACATTCGAATTCCTGCACGATCTGGATATTTCCTACCTTCATGTCTTCACCTATTCTGAAAGGGACAATACAAAAGCGCTGGAGATCAGGCCCGTCGTACCGATGGAAGTCCGTAACCAGCGAAATAAGCTGTTACGCAATCTGTCCTGGCAGAAAATGCAATACTTTATCCGTCAGCACGAAGGTCAGACCCGTAAGGTCCTGCTGGAAGGGCACGTAAAGACGCCTATGATGGAAGGTTATACCGACAACTACATCAAAGTGACGACGCCCTACCGGGAAGAATGGGTTAATAAGGTGATCGACTGGAAACTATGATCAGGACAAGTGAACAAGGATCCTGTGAACATTGTAGCTGACATTTTGTTAATATCAAGTAAGCAAGATGCGAAAATTCCAGGTTACCATACAATTCGAAATGAACGATGAGTTCGCCTCTCTTGTCCCCTCCCACCGAACGTACGTAAACCGTTTGATCGAGCAGGGGATCATCGACCACTATGTAGTGACGATGGAAACACAGAGAGTGTGGATCACTTTCTCCGCCGATGACAAAGCCGCCGTCGAAAAATACCTTTCCAAATCTCCTCTCTATAAGTTCTGGACGTACGAGATCGACGAGCTGTTCGTGGTCGATGGATTACACTACCGGCTGCCGGTGGTCCAGTTGAACTGATCCTTAATAGATAAGCATGTATTTATACAAGGCGGGGAATTCCCTTAGCAGCCCGACAAGATCGTTGGCGTAAAACACGTCCGATGAGGCGTTGTGCACATGCTGAATACCCAGCTTCCGGAAGATATATTTGCACCGGGTGATATGGTAGAAAGTGCTGACCACGATGACGGACCCGCAATGGAGCGATTCATTTACCTTTTTGAAGTCCACCGCTGTCAAATAAGTATTCTCTCCATCATTGTCTTCGATGATGCGGTCCGCGGGCACCCCGTGCTGTACGAGATACCTTTTCATGGCCATGCCTTCCGGCACTTTACCAGTCTTCATACCTTTTCCGCCGCTGACCATGATCCGCCGCACGCGCCCCTGTCTGTACAACAGGAGCGCCTTGTCCACCCTGCCTTCGAGTACAGGTGAGAGCGAGCTGTCCGCATCCACCCGGTTGCCAAGCACGACGGCAATGTCGGCACTGCCCTTATAGTCGGACACACCGTCGATCGTAACATACATGAGATGAATAACTATCCAGAGGACAACGAGGCCAAACAGTCTACGGACTAGCTTTTTCTTTTTTGTGCCCATGCCGGCTTTTGCTTCAGTAGTTTTTTATAAATAGGACAGCTTTCGATATGGGCCCCGGGAAGATAGCCACTGCTCATCAGGAATTCTCCGACAATCTCTCCCCCCGTGAATCGGAATGTCTTTTTGAACAGCTTCACCCACTCCACCTTTGTCAGGGGATGATGCTCGTCCAGCCAGTTCTTAAAGGAACCGTATTCCTTTTGTAACGCTTGTATCCTTTTGGCATTGTCAATGGTGGCCTCTATTTTTAGCCGATTGCGTATAATACCCGCATCCTGCATCAGGCGATCTTTCTGCTTCTGCCCATAACGCGCTACCTTGTCGATGTCAAAGTCATCGAAAGCCTTGAAAAAATTATCCTTTTTTTTCAGGATGGTCGTCCATGACAGACCGGCCTGGTTGATCTCCAGGATCAGGCGGGCGAACAGATGGTTGTCATCATGAATAGGGAAGCCATATTCCTTGTCGTGATAATGAACATGTACATTGTCCTTTTCCATCCTTTCGACGGCTTCACAATAGCTGCGGGGCTTTTCCATAATACTCGAATAAATATGCGTGTCCTAAATTGCCATCAAATGTAACAGGCAAATAGCATATTTTTACGGATAGGGAGAAATAAAAATGAAGACTCACTTGCTTTTATCATTAGGACTGATCAGCTTTACCTTTATCGGTCATGCTCAAAAACCCGCAGGCCTGCCCGAACATCCTGTAGCGTCGGGTTATGATCCGCAGGCCCTTTTCGCGCCCGGCTTCTACAGCGAACATTGCAGACCCTACCACGGGGCAAATGGCGCTCCTGCCGCCAGCTATTGGCAGAATAGGGCGGACTATACATTACAGGCCAGCCTGGATACGGTCACCAATGTTCTGACAGGCGGGGAGACGATCCTTTACACCAACAACAGCCCCGACAGTTTGCGTTCTCTCTGGCTGCAGATGGACCAGAATACCTATCGCGCGGACGCCCGCAGCAACTTTTACACGGATGGCGCCAGCTTCCAGCATACGGATGGATATATATTGGGTGCGGTAAAGATCGAACAGGGAGGCGTCACCACTACGGCCGACTATATCGTTACGGACACCCGCATGCAGATACGCCTGAAAAAAGCCCTGCCTTCCGGCGGTGGCAGGATCAGGATACATATCAACTATCATTACACGGTGCCGGGCGATTTTGGCAACCGTACGGATTATACCGCTACTGCCAATGGCAAGATCTATGAAATAGCCCAGTGGTACCCACGTATGTGTGTATACGACGATACCCAGGGCTGGAATACCCTGCCTTTTTTGGGCAGCGGCGAGTTCTATTGCGAATACGGCGACTTCGACTATAAGGTTACTTTACCCTGGAACATGATCGTCGCCGGCTCCGGCGAATTGCAAAATCCACAGGAGGTGCTCACCGCAAAAGAACAGGCCCGGCTGACGGCTGCCAAAGCCAGCGACAAGACGGTAATGATCCATGGCCCCGGGGATATCGATGCTCCTGCCGGCAGGCCGGTACAAAAAGGCACGCTTACCTGGCATTTCAAGATGTTTAATACCCGGGATGTGGCTTTTGGCGCATCGCACGCCTATATCTGGGACGCCGCCCGCGTGAACCTGCCGGGTGGGAAAAGATCCCTGGCTATGTCCGTCTACCCCATAGAGAGCGCTGGTGAAAAAGCGTGGGGAAGGGCGACGGAATATCTCAAGGCGTCGATAGAATATTTCTCCGACAAATGGTATGTCTATCCCTACCCTGTTGCCATCAACGAAGCGGGTATTGCAGGCGGAATGGAATATCCCGGTATCGTCTTCGACGGGATCAACGACAAAGGCGCCGAGCTTTACTGGGTGACGGCCCACGAGATAGGCCATAACTGGTTCCCCATGATCGTCGGCTCCGACGAGCGGCAATATGCCTGGATGGATGAAGGCTTCAACACATTTATCGACGTCTATGCTTCGGATGCTTTCAATAAGGGTGAATATGCTCCCAAACGGGACGGCGAGTATGCTCCCGGCGGCGGCAATCCGGCGGAAGAGATCGTTCCGTTGTTAAAAGATCCCGCGGCGCCCGTCATGATGACCCGTGCCGATGGTATACCGGAAAAATACCGTCACCCGATGACCTATTTCAAACCCGCATTGGGGCTGGTGCTCCTGCGCGAGGTGATCCTGGGCAAGGAAAGGTTCGACTACGCCTTCCGCGAATACATCCGCCGCTGGGCCTATCGTCATCCAACGCCTTATGATTTCTTCCGCACCATGGACAACGAGGC
>DASZWE010000705.1:0-19519 GCA_035546735.1 Puia sp. | reverse complement strand
GTCGATGGCGAGCGCTTTCTGTATGCTGGCGGGCAGGACGCCTGCCAATCCGGTGGCGCCGGCAATCATGGCCGCCTTTTTGATAAATTCTCTGCGACTATCCATTGTCTGGTAGAGATTGTATGATGGGTAATAAGGGATAAAACTATGTAAAATAGCTTCATTCCCCCTTATCCGTTGGCTTAAGGTATTAAGAAAAAGAAAATAATGATCTCTCCGGGTGCATTTTTGGGGAAATATTTCCTCGTATCGGTGAACCGGGGCGGGTAAAATTTTGACAATGCTATCAACGGAGCTCAAAAAAAATACGGAAGATATCCACAGGCAGGCCGAAAAAGTATTGGGCAGATGGCTGAAAAGGATCCGGTCGACGGAGGACCATGTATCCTTCCTCAACTGGCTATATGCCTATTACGGCGCCCTGGAAGACAGGATAAGAACACAGCTGACCGCTGAAAATTTCCCGCATATTGAAAGAAGGTGCCGGGCCAATGCACTTCTGCAGGACATGAAGGCGGCAGGCATTCCCCTGCCCACCCCTGAGATATGTCGTGATCTGCCTGTGATCGACACGTATGGTAAAGCGCTGGGCGCGCTTTATGTACTGGAAGGAAGCACCCTGGGTGGCCGGATCATCGCGGACATGTTGTCCCGGCAGCTGGGCTCGGACGCCTGTCTTTCCTATTTCAACTCCTACGGCAATGAGACAGCCGGCATGTGGCAGGCCTTCAAAGACCTGCTGGACGCCCCTGACACGCTCGCCTTTAAAGAGGATATCCTCTCTTCAGCCGGGTCGACATTCTTAACTTTTAAAACCTGGATCGAAAAGCATGAGCTCCAACCCGAATTACGATTCTGAGTTCTGTGGCAAAATACCCATTCACCTTATAAACACTGTACAATCTTATGGCGCCCTTGTGGTCCTGGAAAGAGAGAGTCTGCAGATAATACAGGTCAGCGAGAATGTGGAACAGCTTTTTAATCAGCCGGTAACAGCCCTGATCAATACCTCCATTGGCGACTATGTGGACGACAACGCCTTTGCATTCCTGCACCAGGTAGCCACTACGGACAAGATCCCCCGGATATGGATCATTAGGGGTCAGCGGTATCTTGCCCTGGTGCATGTAAAGGATAAATACATACTGGTGGAGGTGGAATTGGCCATTCACAATGAGGAGCAGCAGCGGAGTTTTGTCAGCATCTTCCAGGAAATAAAATATTCCATGTCCCTTATCCAGTCGGCTGCCACTACGGTAGAAGTCTGCCAAATAGCCGCCCGCGAGCTGCAAAGGCTCTCCGGATTCGACAAGGTGATGATCTACCGATTTGACGAAGAATGGAACGGAACGGTGATAGCCGAAACCATACAACGGGGCGTCGAGATGGAATCTTACCTGGGATTCACCTTCCCTGCTTCGGACATTCCCCGGCAGGCCAGAGAGCTCTATCTGAAAAACCCTTACCGTTTCATACCCGATAGGAATTATCAGCCCGTCCGGCTGTACCCGGTGATGAATCCTCTCACCCGGTCGTTTATCGACCTGTCCGACTGTAATGTACGGGGCGTGGCGGCCGTCCATCTCGAATACCTGGCCAATATGGGCGTCGCGGCCTCTATGTCCACCCGCATATTGCATCATGACAGGCTCTGGGGGCTTATCGCCTGCCACCACCGCACAGCCAGGCAGTTTCCTTTTGAGCTTTGCTCCATATTCGAGCTTCTGTCACAGGTGGTGTCGGCCCGCATCCATTCCCTTCAAAACAAAGAAAAGCACGAATTCGCTGCCCATGTACAGGAAACATATACCCGGCTGGTGGAACAGGTGTACGATAAGAATGATATCGGCAAAGGGTTGCTGGAAGGGAGTACTTCCCTTCTCCACCTCTTCCATGCCCAGGGCGCGGCCATGATACGGAACGATAAGATCTTTACCGTGGGCGCGGTGCCGGATAACGAGACCGTCCGGGAACTGATCTTCTGGCTGCAGACACGCCGGCACGACAGGATACTGCACACGGAACAGCTGTCCGTTGACTTCGACAAGGCTCTCGATTACATGGAAATTGCCAGCGGGCTGCTTGCCATTCCCATCAATCCGACCAAAGGCGAGTACCTGCTCATATTCCGGGCCGAAGTAAAAAAGGTCATCGATTGGGGTGGCGATCCCAGTGGGAGGATCGTCTATGGCGAAGATGAAAAAAATTATCACCCACGGCACTCTTTTAAACAATGGCGTCAGATAGTCAATGGAGCCTCTCTGGCCTGGAAGGAAGAAGAGCTGACGGCGGGCATCACATTGAGAAGTTTTCTCTATGAATTTACGAACAAATAAATATGATCATTATATCGTGGCCATCGGGGCCTCGGCCGGGGGACTGGAAGCCATCCATGAATTTTTCGACACGATGCCCGATACGCCCAACCTGTCATTTATCCTCATCCAGCATCTTTCTCCCGATTATAAAAGCCTGCTGGTAGAGCTGGTGTCCCGGCATACGCACATGCAGGTGTACGAGGCGGAAGACAACCAGAACATCGAGCGGAAATGTATCTATGTCATCCCCAACACAAAATTGATTACTATTCAAAAGAACCAGCTCAAGCTATCGGATAAACAGAATAATAAAACGCCCAATAATGCAATAGACGTATTTCTGTACTCGCTGGCAAAGGAGAGAAAGGAAAAAGCCATCACCATCATCATGTCCGGCACAGGTACGGACGGCACCAAGGGCTCGGAAGCCATCAAAAAAGAGGGAGGCATGGTCATCGTCCAGGACCCGGCCACGGCAAAGTTCAATGGAATGCCCAATAGCGCCATCGGCGCCGGCAATGCGGATTTTATCCTGCCCCCTTCCGCCATGTGCGAGGAGATACTCAACCATATATCGCCTCCTCCCGCTATCCTGTATGGCAGCGACAAAAAAGATGACGAGTTCCTGAAGACGGTATTCGACCTGGTACGCCAGGAGTCGGGCATGGAGTTCCATTATTATAAGACCCCTACCATCCTGCGAAGGATCACCCGGCGAATGATGCAGGGCAACTTTGGCTCACCGGATAAATATGTCGCCTACCTGAAAGGCAATAAGGAGGAAACCCATAAGCTGGGCCAGGACTTCCTCATAGGCGTGACGCGGTTCTTCCGGGATCCCGAAGCATTTTCGGTGCTCCGTGAAAAGGTTCTTCGACCCATCATCGCCCATAAAGAGGATGAAGAGGTCATCAAGGTATGGGTGACAGCCTGCAGCACGGGAGAAGAAGCCTATAGCATCGCTATTTTGATCAATGAGCTGCTGGGTGACAATCCCAAACACCTGACGGTAAAGATATTTGCCACCGATGTCGATGAAGAGGCCATCCGGTTTGCCTCCGTAGGACAATATCCCCTGACCATCGAAAGGGACGTAGACGAACATCTGCTTAGAAAATATTTCGTGACCCGCTCGAAAAGCTATACCATCCTTCCCGGCATTCGCAAACAAATCGTATTCGCCCGGCATAATATCATTAAGGACCCGCCTTTTATCAAGAACGACCTGGTCAGCTGCCGTAACATGCTCATCTATATCAGTCCGGCATTGCAGCAGCGGATCTTCTCTCTCCTGCTGTTCTCCGCGGGCAAGGAAGGATACCTGTTCCTCGGGCCCAGTGAAAACTCCGCACTCTTGAAAAAAGATGTAAAGGAGATCAATGGACGATGGAAGATCTATCAAAAGACGGGCGAGACCAAGCCCGGTTATTATTATCAATCAGGCAACGGCAATGGCCATGGCAGTGATCATGCAACCAGCAGGTCAGGAAGTAAACCGAAGGACACCCGGTCGCAAAGCCTCCTCTGGGATGACTTCAAGGAGGTGCTCACGGAAGAGCTGCATTATGTGGTCCTGTATATCGATGCCAATTTCGAGATACGGGAAACCATCGGGAACTATATACGATTCCTCACCCTGCCCCGCAAGCAGCTCCGGCTCAATCTCCTGCAGATGCTGCCGTCCAGTGTATCCATTATATTGAGCGCGGAGATACGCAAGGCGGCCAAGACAGGGCGAAAAGGCCACCTGCGCAGCGTCCGGTATAAAAAGGATGAGGATATCCTCACCCTGGAAGTGTTTATCCGGCCGGGAGGCAACAACCCCGGCGATCCTTATACCATGATCGTTCTGCGGGAGAGCGGGCGGCCCGAGCCCGCCGGCAACGGCTCCCATGACCACAATGGACACTCTGAAGAATACATACATGCCCTGGAGGTTGAGCTCAATGAGACAAAGAACCACCTGCAGCTGGCCATCGAAGACCTGGAAACGACCAATGAAGAGCTGCAATCCACTAATGAAGAGCTGCTCTCTGCCAATGAGGAGCTACAAAGCAGCAACGAAGAGCTGCAGTCCGTCAACGAGGAGCTGATCACGCTCAATACGGAACACCAGCTCAAGATAAAAGAGCTGCTGGAGCTCAATGACGACCTGAACAACTATTTCCGCAGTACGGACATAGCCCAGGTATTCCTGGACAATCAGCTCCGTATCAGGAAGTTCAATCCGGCCTCGGTGAAGATGATCAATTTCATCGAGACGGACATCGGCCGGCCCCTTACACATATATCCAACAATATAAGATCCGAAACCCTGCTGGCCGATGTCAGCGCAGTCATCCGGCATGGCCACCCCATGGAAAAGGAAGTGCATCTCCACAATGGGAAGAACCTCCTCATGCGTATCATGCCCTATCTTACCCATGAAGGTAAGAAAGATGGGGCTATCATTTCCTTTGTAGACATCACGGCCGTCACGGACCTCAACAATATTATCCGGGCAGTGTACAATTCCAGCCCCAACGCCATCTTCGCCTTCCGGGCCGTCAGGGATATACAGCAGCAGGTCATGGATTTCACGGTCATATCCGCCAACCACGCCGCTGCCGCGCTGGTGAACAGGCCGGGTGAAGATCTGAAAGGAGCCTCTCTTCTAAATAACCTCACCCCCCTGATCTCGAACGGGCTGCTGGAAAAATACCTGGAAGTCATGGCGGGTAAAAAAAGCTATCACCAGGCAATATTCGTACAGGAAGGAAAAAAGTGGTACGAGGTCACTATCGTATGCATGGAGGATGGCCTTGTGGCCACTTTTACAGACATCTCCGAACGCAAGCTGGCGGAAGAAAAGCTCCGGAACAATTATATGGAGCTCATCAATACCCGTGAAACGCTCAAGCGGCTCAATGCGGAGCTGGAAAGCAAGGTGCTGGAAAGGACAAGAGCCCTCTCGCAGAGCGAAGAGCGTTTCCGGCTGGTGTCACGCGCCACCAATGACGCGCTCTGGGACTGGGATTTTGTCAATAACATCATCTGGTGGGGAGAGTCCTTCTATGTACAGTTCGGCTACGATAGATCGGACCATCTGCTGGACAGGGGTTTCTGGGCGGAGAAGATACATGCCGAGGACAGGAGCGCGGTAGAGGAAAGCATCTATGCAGCCATTAATACCAATCACACGCAATGGAGCCGTGAATACCGGTTCCTTAAAAAGAATGGCGACTACGCTTATGTACTGGACAGAGGCTATATCCTTCATAATGAATATGGCACTCCTTACCGTATGCTGGGTTCCATGCTGGATATCACGGAGAGGAAGCTGGCGGAGCAGGAAATCGCCCGGGCCAAGCAGCTGCTGGAAGTAAAAGTAGCCGAACGCACACTCCAGCTTCAACAGTTGAATGAAGCCCTGGAAACAAGCAATCACGACCTCCAGCAATTTGCCTCCATTGCTTCGCACGATCTGCAGGAGCCTCTTCGCAAGATCCATATGTTCACAAAGATGATCCTGGATGGCCATGAAGAGGGCTTGCCTGAAGACGTAAAGGGTTATTTCCATAAGATCGTACGATCTACGGAACGGATGCGTTTCCTGGTGATAGATATTCTGAACTTCTCCCGTCTGTCGGCAGAAAAATTCTATTTCCGTCGTACGGATATGAACAAGTTCATGAACGAGATACTGGAAGATTTCGAGGTCACCATCCGGGAAAAAGAGGCGGAGATCATCGTGCCCGATATGCCGGAGCTGGATATCATGCCGGGTCAGTTCCGCCAGGCGCTCCACAACCTGCTGAGCAATGCGTTGAAATTCACCCGCCCCGGGGTGCCTCCCGTGATACGATTCGAGGTAGCACGTCTTACGGAAAGATCATTCGACAGCCCGGCGGCGCCGGACGGCCCTTATTGCATGGTTTCCATACAAGATAATGGCATAGGCTTTGAGGAACAATTTGCAAGCACCATTTTCAAACTGTTTCAAAGACTCCACTCAAAAGACAAATTTGAAGGAACGGGTATCGGACTTGCCATCACCAAGAAAGTAATCGAGCGACACGATGGTATCATAAGAGTGCAAAGCAAGGAAGGAAAAGGCACCCGATTCGACATGCTGATACCTGTGTATCATTTATAATCCTAATTTACCACCGAACTCATGAAATATAATAACATCCTGCTGGTAGACGACGATCTGGACGACAGAATGCTCTTCGAACAAACCCTCGGCGAGATGGGTCCCGGCATAGGTATGCATGGGGTCGAAAATGGGCTGGAAATGATGACATGGCTGGACCAGCGTGCCGAAAAGGAGCTGCCCGATCTTATCATCCTGGACCAGAATATGCCCAAGATGACGGGTAAGGAAAGCCTGATCTTTCTAAAAGGGAATCCCCGTTATAAAGACATACCGGTGATCCTTTATTCCACCTACCAGGTGAAAGATTTCTTCCTCTCCTGCCGGGAGCTGGGCGCGTTGGATGTGGTATCCAAGCCGGACACGATACAGTCCTACAGGGATATGATCGGAGGGTTCATCGCAGCCGAAAAGTCTCCTACTCCACCCCCTTCACCTTCATCGGCAGTATAAAAACGGATTCGGACGCCGTGATAAAAAGATCTTTTTTGCCCGCCCCGCCAAAACATAGATTAGCCGTCCATTTCGCAGGCACAGGGATATGCGCTATTTTCTCTCCGGCAGGATTGAATACCGTAATGCCATCTCCCGTCAGATAAAGGTCACCCCGCTGATCCAGGGTGATGCCATCGGATCCCATTTCCACGAACAATTGCCTGTCCGTCAATGACCCATCCTTATTGATACGATATTTGTACGTCTTTTTGCCCTGTATGTCCGCCACATAAAGGAATTTACCGTCAGGCGTGCCGACGATGCCATTCGGCCTGACCAGGTCGGCGGCCACGACCACCGGCTGATCTTTTCCCTTTGGCAGGTAATATACCTTCATCCCATCCAGGTCCGGCTTCGTCCTGGTCCAGTAAGGACGTTGATAATAGGGATCTGTAAAGTAGATACCCCCCTTGCTATCGATCCAAAGGTCATTGGGACCGTTGAGCAGGCGTCCTCCAACGTCTTTCATCAGAACAGTGACTTTTTTACCGGGAGAAATGGACCACAGCTGGTCCTGCTCATCGGCGCAGGTCACCAGGTTGCCCTTTTTGTCGAAGTACATGCCATTGCTTCTGCCGGCGCTATCCAGGAACAGCGAGAGATGACCGTCGAGATCATACTCCCAGATCCTGTTATTCGGCTGGTCCGTAAAAAAGACATTCCCCTTACGGTCTACGGCGGCCCCCTCCGTAAAGCTGAACTGGCTGGAGATCAGCCGGGGAGTGTCGCCCGGGCTGACGATTGAATCACGGTCGAAGATGGAGGATTGTGCCTGTGCCAGGGTAAAAGAGGCCAGACAGGCCAGGACGAGACAGCTATGCTTCATTTTGTAAATCTAGGGTAATTTTCTAATTTGCAAGAACAGACCGCTACCAGACCCACTCCCGCGCCTCGGCCACTTATTTTCTGTATTTCGGCGACGCATTTATACTATAAGCCAATGGTAGATAGGTATTTAATACTGCTTTATTGCGGGGTTTCCCTGGCCACCCATCCTTCCGTCACTGCACAGGAAGTCCCTCATTTTATAGAAAAGCTGACCATGACCGAGGGGCTTAGCAGCAATAATATCAACGACCTGGTCCAGGATGACAATGGATTCCTTTGGATCGCCACTCCCGATGGACTCAACAGATACGATGGCACGGAAGTGATACAGTACTTTTATCACGCATCCTCCAATTCCATACCGCACAACTATGTGTACTGTCTGAAAAAGCTGCCCGGAGGCAGCCTGGCCATCGGCACGGCAGCCGGCCTGGCCTTTTATGATGGCAATACCGGCGTATTCCAGGATTTCTACCACCGGCTGAATACTCCCATGGATGAATACAACAATATCATTCTCCGGCTGGAGACAGATGTCTTTGGCAATTGCTGGGCGGCTTCGCAGAACTGCGTGTATCTTTTCGATCCGCACCACCGGCTGAAGAAGGTCTTCTATTCGCCTTTTACAGGAGCAGACGCCAGCCGGCAGCGTATAAGGTATGCCGATAGGATCCTGCCACTGTCCAATGGCGATGTATGGCTGCATCTGTATGATGGCTGGCGCCTGTATGATCATAAAAAAGATACATTGTCCGGGACTCCGTTCTTTTTAAAGGACGATGCTCTTTTCCCGGAAGCGCGTCTCTTTTCAGTGTATGAAAAATACCTGTTCTACATCTGCCCCCACACCGACAGTCTGCAGCTTCTGGATGAGCAGGGTCGTTGTCTCAGCAGCTGGCCTTTCCCTTATAATAAATACCCGTATGTCTCCTGGTCACAGACAGTGACCGTGCTGGACTCGTCCCGCATGCTACTGCTGCTGCATAACTATGGATTGCTCATCATCGACATCGCCTGGCGGACAGGCCGGCCCTATTTCTATTCCATGACGCCCCTGTTGTTCCCCGCCAGCGAATACAGTACAGGCTTACGGGATGTTCAGGGCAATTGGTGGCTGGCCACTACCCGGGAGGGACTGCAGAAGATCTCGCCCTCCCGTCAGCACTTTCATGGAGAGACATTGATGGACAGGGAGTCCGGCCAGCCGGCCCGTTATGAGGCTACTACTATCAGCCATTCAGGGAGGCATCTCTGGATAGGCACTTACGGGAATGGCTTTTTTGAAAAAGATCTCCTGCATCACGGCATACGCCAGTATCTCCTCACCCACACGGGAAATGATACCTGGGCCAATTTCGTCTGGAATATCCGTCCGATCAATGAAGACACGCTTTGGGTGGGGACACAGACAGGGTTGTTCTGGTACTGTCTGCCCTCCCAAAGATGCGGACGGCTGCCCATGACCCCCGACAAGCCGCCGGCGCTGGATTCCGTAGCCATCACTACGCAATTCTCCGATGGCTATGGATATATCTGGATGGGCCTGGGCAAAGGAAAGGGGCTTTGCCGCTGGGACCTGGAACAAAGACGCTTCCACTATTATCCCGGCAACGATCCCCATGCTTATCCGCTGCGCTATCCCACACACATATGCGATGACGGACAAAAAGGTCTTTGGTTCGTCAGTGACGCCAGTACCAAACTGGTTCATTGGAGCCGTAGGACAGACAGCTTCCAGGTCGTGAGCCTGCCCGTCGGCCTGCAGGAACAGCTGGGCGACCTGAGCAGCATCTATTGCGACAACGATTCCATTCTCTGGCTGGGCTCCATTGCCAGCGGACTGATACGATATGACCGGTACAAGGGGTCGGCCGTTCTCTA
This sequence comes from Puia sp., assembly GCA_035546735.1. GTDB lineage: Bacteria > Bacteroidota > Bacteroidia > Chitinophagales > Chitinophagaceae > Puia. The sequence continues at coordinate 9,862 of DASZWE010000705.1, read as the reverse complement.
TGGACATGAGAAGGGATTAGCCAACAGCCATATCATCAGCATCTATGACGACCATCACGGCAAGCTTTGGCTGGCGACGGAGGGAGGACTCACCTGCTTCTATCTGTCGACGGAGAGCTTTGTCAACTATTCCGTCAAAGATGGATTGCCCGTAACTTACCCAACAGCCGACTTTTATTTCGACATCCGCGACAGGCGTTTGTATTCCGCCGGACATGGCAGCTTCTTTTACTTTTCCCCCGAGCTGATCTGTCCTTCCCCGATGCCCCCCAAAACGCTGATCACGGGTCTGAAGATCGATGGCAATAACGTCACGGTCCAATATACGGCGGTGGACCTTACAGATGGCGCCGGCACCCGCTACGCCTACCGGTTGCGGGGAATGGACACGGGCTGGATCGTGGCGGATCATCAACGCCAGATCAGCTTTGGCCACCTGGGCCCGGGATCGTATACATTCATGGTACACGCCGCAAGGGCCGGTGGCGAACGCTTCGGACAGACAGCCAGCGTGCGCTTCCGGATACCTACACCCTTCTTACGTACCCCTGCCTTCTTTGTGTTGATGGCGCTGACGCTGGGAGGGTTCGTCTTTGCCCTCTACACTTACCGTCAAAAGCAGCTGAACCGTACCCGTCAGATACGCAGCGAGATCTCCAGGAACCTCCATGACGAGGTAGGCGCCAACCTCACCAATATCAGTCTCAGCAGCCTGCGGGCCAGGCAACAGCTGCACAATGAAAAAGCCGTCGGGCAGCTGCTGGAAAGCATTTACCAGGACAGCCAGACTGTATCCGAGGCCATGCGGGACATCATATGGAGCATCGATCCGGCCATCGACACGCTGGGTGATGCGTTGCCACGCATGCTGCACTATGCCACCCGGCTGCTGGAAGCCAATAAGATCGAGCTGCACGCGGAGATACCGCCTGCCGTGGAGGATATCAAGCTGTCCATGAAGCAGCGCCGGGACGTTTATCTTATCTTTAAAGAAGGCGTCAACAATATGGCCAAACATTCCAATGCCACGCAGGCTTTTATCCATTTCGCATCGGCGCCCAATACCCTGATCATGACCATTGCGGACAATGGTTCCGGATTTGATGCGGCCGCCATACATGCGAGCAATGGCCTCCGGAACATGCGGGAGAGAGCCCGGGACCATGGATGGGAGCTGAAGATCGGGTCCGTCCCCGGGAAGGGGGCGACCATCACCTTGCATGCAGGTATAGCATAAACGTGCTATAAAGACATAACATTACCCGCACTAATTTTAAGTATGGCTGTATCGATCGTCATTTTTGAAGACAATGCCCGGCTGCGCGAGTCGCTTACCATACTGCTCGACGGTGTGGATGGCTATACCGTGGCGGGGGGCTACGACAACTGCGCCCGGGCAGCCACCGTCATTGAAACACACAGACCGGACATCGTCATCATGGACATCGGCATGCCCGAAGTGGATGGCATCGAAGGGCTGCGTATCATAAAAGAAAAATACCCGGAGACATATATCATCATCCATACGGTGCTGGAGGACGAGGACAAGCTATTCGAATGTCTCTGCGGAGGAGCCAACGGGTATATACTCAAGAACACCTCCTTTGTCCATCTCCTGGAAGCCATCGACAATGTCCTTAACGGCGGGGCGCCCCTGTCTCCGGCTATCGCCAAAAAAGTATTGCACTCTTTCCAGCAGACAGCCCAGGGCCGGCTGCAATATCACCTTACAGAAAGAGAAAAAGAAGTGCTCAAGCAATTGGTAAAAGGATTTAGCTATAAGATGATCGCGGGAAATTGTCATATCAGCGTCGATACGGTGAGAGGTCATATCCGGAATATTTACTCCAAGCTTCATGTGAATTGCGGCCGGGAGGCGGTGGCCAAAGCCCTGCGGGATCGCATCGTTTAAAATGCGGGAATTGGTCTCGCCTGAAAAATAGCCCAATTCCCGCGTATCGCTAATGTCTGTAGGCCTTCGTCCGAGCTCCGGGCACTCGCTCGTCCTCGGTCGGAACCTGCGGTTCCGGACGAACCGCTTCCAGCGGTTCCTCGTCTGCCAGATCCCGCCGATGGGAAATTAGCATTATCATGTCATTGACATTGCTATGCTGTCCTGATATATTTGCGGAAAGCAAATTATGAAAAATACACCCTCACGCCGCAGCTTTTTAAACAAGATAGCTGCCGCCACCGCTGCACTGGGCATCGTAGCCGTCGCCAAACCTTTTGCCCTCGGAGCAACTCCCATTGTCCATCCGGACGAGGTGCCCGCTACCGGACCCGACGACGCCGACGCCTGGTTCAAACAGATCAAAGGCAAACATCGTCTGCTCATCGATGTACCGCGCCCTAATGAAATATTTCCTTTCGCCTGGTCGAAGGTCTTCCTCCTGACAAATGCCGCTACAGGCACTCCCGAAAAAGAGAACAGCGTCGTGGTCGTCCTCCGTCATGAAGGTATCCCTTATGCGTTCGAGGACAGACTCTGGGCCAAATACAAGTTCGGGGAAATGTTTAAAGCAGACGATCCTATTACCAAGACCGCGGCGGTACGCAATCCTTTCTGGAAACCCAAGCCAGGCGACTACAAGGTGCCGGGCATCGGCAATGTCGACATCGGCATCGACCAGCTGCAGGAGAATGGTGTCATGTTCTGTGTTTGCGATGTCGCTATGACGGTGTACAGCGCTGTTATGGGACAAGCCATGAACCAGGATCCCGCCGAAATAAAAAAAGACTGGCTCTCCGGACTGCTGCCCGGCGTACAACCCGTCCCTTCCGGCATCTGGGCCGTAGGACGCGGCCAGGAACATGGTTGCAGCTACGTCTTCGCGGGATGATGCGATACCTGGTCTTTGTCCTTCTCCTCGGTTGTTCTTCACCAACGGTGAAGAACAACCCCTGGCATGCTCCCGACACCAGCACGATCCCTCATTCCTCCCAGGGCGCGCTGATCCGGTACGGCCGTGAGCTTATTGCCAACACATCCCTCTACCTGGGCCCCAAAGGGAAGATCGCCGCCATCAGCAATGGCATGAATTGTCAGAATTGCCATCTGGAAGCAGGTACCCGTCCCTGGGGCAATAACTACAGCGCCGTATTTTCTACCTATCCGAAATTCCGGGACCGCAGCGGCAGCGTCGAGACTATCTATAAAAGGATCAATGACTGTATCCAGCGCAGCCTGGACGGACAGCCGTTGGATACCACCAGCCGGGAGATGCAGGCCATCTATGCCTATATGCAATGGCTGGGCAGGGACGTGTCGAAAGGCACGCGTCCTCCCGGAACCGGTATCTCCGAACTGCCCTGCGCCGACAGGGCGGCAGATACGCTAAAAGGAGGCCAGGTATATATGACAAAATGCGCCCGCTGCCACGGTCCGCAAGGCGCCGGCAAGCTCTGTCCGGACAGCTGCCGCTATATCTATCCCCCCCTCTGGGGGCCACACAGCTACAATACAGGCGCCGGCCTCTTCCGCCTGAGCCGCCTGGCCGGATATGTAAAGGATAATATGCCTTTTGGCTCGGGTCACGATACGCCTCAGCTGACAGATGCGGAAGCCTGGGATGTAGCCGCCTATATCAACTCGCGGCCCCGCCCCCAAAAGACATTCCCGGCGGACTGGCCGGATATTTCCCGCAAGCCCTTTGATCATCCTTTTGGGCCTTATGCCGACAGCTTCTCCGAGCTGCAGCATAAGTACGGGCCTTTCGGCCCTATCAAAGCTGTGTCATCCCGCCAGCATCCCATCCATTGATCGTCCCTATTCGGCTGTTATTTTAATTTTATCAATTATTGTTTTGCGCCATACTTCGCCCGCCTGTCTTTACATTTGAGTAGCAAAAGCCCCACATGATCTGGTACGAACATGAAGTGCAACGCCTGGAACAGGAAAGAGCCAGCCTGGAATACGAACCTAAAATGGTATTCTATGGCAGCAGCTCCATCCGGCTATGGGAGACCCTGAACGAGGACTTTAAAGAATATCAGCCGGTGAACCTGGGTTTTGGCGGCTCGACGCTGGCGGCCTGCGTATGGTTCTTCGACAGGCTGCTGACACACTATCGTCCCAATGCGATCATCGTCTATGCCGGCGACAACGATCTGGGAGATGGCAGGCATCCGGAAGAGGTGTTTATCTTCTTTCAACAGCTGGTAGCACGCACCCGCCGGCATTTCGGGGACATTCCCCTGGCCTTTATCTCCATCAAGCCCAGCATCACCCGCTGGAACATCGTAGACAGCATTCGATATACCAATACACTCATAGAAAAAGAGATACAACACCAAGGCAACCATTTGCATTACATCGATGTCTATCACAGGATGACGGATAATGCAGGGTACCCTAAAAGAGAATTCCTGGACCCGGATGGATTACATATCAGCACGAAAGGCTATGCTTTATGGAAGGATATCATACGACAACAACTGTCGACCATCATCCGATGAACCGAGAATATCATAAATGGTTTAGTCCCTCCCTGGGGCGGGATATGGAATTGCTGATCTTTGGCGAGGCCGGGGATCCTGTTATTTTCTTTCCCACCCGAACAGCCCATTTCTACGACTATGAGGACTGGCAGGTCATCGACGCCATGCGTAAGAAAATAGAAGCGCGGCAGATACAGGTATATTGCCTGGACAGCATCGATAAAGAAAGTTTCTACGCCCGGGAAATTCCCCCATCCCACCGGATACTCCGTCATCTCCAGTATGAACAATATATCCTGCGGGAAGTGATCCCGCTGGTGCATCAAAAGAATGCCTCCCCGACCCTGGTGGCGGCAGGCTGCAGCCTGGGCGCCTATCATGCGGCCAACATGGCTTTTAAATATCCTGCCATTTTCCATAAAATAGTAGGGCTCAGCGGACGCTATGATCTCACCACCACCATGCCGCATTTCGACGATCTTTTCGACGGCTACAGGGACGAGAATATCTATTACAATATGCCGGGACAGTTCATACCCAATCTGTATGACGAACAGCTGATACGCCTTATCAAGGGGCTGGAGATCATCTTTGTCGTGGGAGAAAAGGATGTTTTTCTGGAGAATAACCAGGCTATCAGCAATGCGCTCTGGAGCAAAGGCATATGGAACGCGCTTCATCTATGGGATGGTGAATCCCATAAGGCGCGCTATTGGCGGCATATGGTACAGTTGTACCTATAGCTATTTTTTCGAAACCTCCACACTCCACTCATTCCCGCTGGAGATCTTGTGCGCATCGGCAAAACTTCCCTGGTTCAGCGCAAAGGACAATTGCAGCAGGCTATTCAGATAGGCCAGCGGCTTCCCCAGCGCTACAGCCCCAAAGGTAGCGCTGTACGGCATGTCCCCTTCGTAGACGGACTTGCCCTGGTGCAGGATCTTCACATGCAGCTGGTCTCCGAAGGAAGGCTTCAACTGCGCAAAAAGATCACCGGGAATATTGGTCCATATGTTTCCATATTGTATGTCCAGCACGGGTATGGTCCCCTTGATCACCTTCCCTTCCAGCACGGCTTTCTGATAAGGAATGGAAACCACTTCCTGCTTTGGCAGCAAAGGTCCCACCTGCTCGAAGGTGATCACGCCCGCGGCAAGACGCGCGCCCGTATAGGCATAAACGTCACGACCGTGAAAAGTATAGGACTCCTGTGAACCGCTCCTGCGATTGACATGCTCGTCTATCTCCCGTATCCCGTCTATACCCAGCGTCTCTGCCACCAGGGTCAGGGTGCCATTGTCCGGCGTGACGATGAACTGCCCTGTACCTGTCTTCAGGACGACGGATTTCCTTTCCGTGCCTACGCCCGGATCTACGACGGAAACAAAGACGGTCCCGGCAGGCCAGTAAGGTACTGTCTGTCTCAGCCGGTATGCCGCCTCCCAGATATTGTAAGCAGGTATCTCATGGGTGAGATCGAACAGCTTCAGGTCAGGGGCCACCCCAATGGCTACCCCTTTCATCTCCGACACCGCGCCATCCTTGAGACCAAAGTCGGATTGGAATACCACTACTTTACTCTGTCCGTGGGAAAAATGCACCAGCAGGGAAAACACTAAGAAGATAAAAAAACGCTGCATTATTTGGCTTTTTCCAAATATAAGTATTTCCAGCCGTTAGGGAATTCCCCTTAGACTATCCATGAACGGTCTGCCAAATCACCTTTGAAATCGTTACATTCGTCATCTAATCAATGCTTATGCGTAAAATCGTTCTATTCTTATTTGTACTGGCATCGGTCTCCCTCCCGTCCAGCGCACAGATCAATGCCGCCTTGATGCGATATCCGGATGTCTCTTCTTCGCAGATCGTCTTTACCTACGCTAATGATCTCTGGGTAGTGCCCAAAGAAGGAGGAAAGGCCCAGCATCTCAGCTCACCCGCGGGCGTCGAGATATTTCCCAAGTTCTCTCCCGATGGTCATACCATCGCCTATACCGCCGACTACGATGGCAGCAACTCTGTTTATACCATTCCCACGGAAGGTGGTCCTGCCACCCGCCTGACCTGGCAGGGTTCTCTGGAAAGAGTGGTAGACTGGTACCCGGATGGAAAACATCTTCTCTTTGCCTCCGGCAGAGAGGCGGGACGCGAACGTTTTGACCAGTTCTTCAAGATCGGCATCACCGGTGGCGCCGCACAAAAACTTCCCCTCCCCTACGCAGAATTCGGCTCGCTGTCGCCGGATGGCAACCAGCTCGCCTTCGTATTCAAGTCGCAGGTATTCCGCAACTGGAAACGCTACCGGGGCGGATGGAATGCCCAGATATATCTCTTCAATCTCACCAATTATTCCTCCGAGAATATATCCACTACCGATGCGGATGACGAACTGCCCATGTGGCATGGCAACAGCATTTTCTTCCTGTCGGATCGCGGACAGGAGAAGAGGATGAATCTCTGGGAGTACAACATCTCTTCCAAGACCTTCACCCAGCTGACGAATTTTACCGATTATGACGTGCATTATCCTTCTGCCGGTCCGGACGACATCGTCTTCGAATACGCCGGTAAGCTCTACCTGTATAATTTCTCTTCCCGCAAATCCACGGAAGTACCCATCCAGGTGGTGACGGACGAGACGGCTCTTCGCCCCACATTGCAGACGGTAGACAAGGTGATCACCAACGTCAATATCTCTCCCGATGGCAAACGCGCTATTGTGGAAGCCCGGGGTGATCTCTTCTCGGTGCCGGCGGAAAATGGGCCTGTCAAGGACCTTACCCAGTCCCCGGATGTGGCGGAGCGATTCCCGTCCTGGAGTCCCGATGGAAAGTATATCGCTTATTGGAGCGACCGGTCAGGAGAATATGAGCTGACGGTTCGTGAACCCGGTGTGGAAGGGTCCGAGAAAAAGCTGACCTCCTACGGCCCGGGCTATCGGTATAATCTTTACTGGTCGCCCGACAGCAAGAAGCTGGCCTTTGTCGACAAGGCGATGAAGATCTATATCTTCGACCGAACCACCGGACAGACCACGTATGTGGATCACGGACTGCGTATGTTTGAAGGCAATCTGACAGGATTCTCCGCCAGCTGGTCGCCCGACAGCCGCTGGCTTGCTTTTGACCGCGATCTGCCCAATCAACACCAGGCCATATTCCTTTACGACTATACGAACAAGGTGCTGCATCAGGCCACCAGCGGATATTACTCTTGTTCCAACCCGGTCTTTGAACCCGGCGGCAAATACCTGTTCATCGCCACCAGCCAGACTTTCAACCCGCTGTATAGCGATCTGGATAATACCTTCATCTATCCCAACTCTACGAAGCTGGCAGTCCTCGTATTGAAAAAGAGCACCCGTTCCCCGCTCTATCCCAAGGACGATACGGTAGCTCAGAAAGAAGAAGAATCCGCTGCGGCGCCTGCTACACCTCCTGCCGCGCCTGCTACGGCCGCCAGGCCCAAATCGAAATCCGTCACGGTAGACATCGACCTGGATGGACTGGAATCACGGCTCATACTCCTGCCGGTGCAGGCGGGGAATTATAATAACCTCTATGCTGCGGAAGGCAAGCTCATCTATCAACGCCGGCCCAATACGGGTTCGGATGACAAAGAATCTCCCGTGCTGTTCTTCGACCTGGACAAAAGGAAGGAAAAGACCATCGTATCGGATGCAGGAGGCTGTACCCTGGCAGCGGATGGCAAGCACCTGCTCATCGGGAAGGGCGGCATGTTCTATATCGTCGCGGCAGATGAAGGACAGAAGCTGGAAAAGCCGTTGCGTACTTCCGAAATGCAGATGTGGGTAGACCCGCGCAAAGAATGGAAGCAGATCGTAACCGATGCCTGGAGGCTGGAGAGGGATTTCTTTTATGACCCGAACATGCACGGAGTGGATTGGAACAAGGTGAAGGAGCGGTATCTGAAGATGCTGGAAGGAGCCGTCACCCGTGAAGAGGTGAATTTCATCATCGGGGAGATGATCGGAGAGCTCAATGCTTCTCATACCTATCATGGTGGTGGTGTGGAAGAGGTTCCCAAACGTGCATCCGTAGGCTACCTGGGCGTGGATTGGGAGGCCGATGGAGAGCATTATAAGATAAAGAAGATCATCAAGGGCGCGCCCTGGGATGCGGAGGTACATTCTTCCCTGGATCAGCCGGGCGTGATGATAAAGGAGGGCGATTACATACTGGCCGTCAATGGTGTGCCGCTGACGACAAAGACCGAGCCGTATGCGGTATTTGGGAATCTGGCGGACAAATCTGTCGAGCTCACGTATAATAGCAGCGCCTCCTGGACAGGCGCCCGCACCGCCGTTGTGCAGACCTTGCGCGACGAGTCGAGACTGCGTCATCTGGCCTGGATCGAGCAGAACAGGCGTAGGGTGGAGGAAGCTACGGGAGGTGCTGCGGGTTATATCTATGTGCGCAGTACGGGCATCGACGGACAGAATGAATTGATCCGGCAGTTCACGGCGCAGCTGGATAAAAAGGCGCTGGTGATAGATGAGCGTTTCAACAGTGGCGGCCAGATCCCGGACAGGTTCATCGAGATGCTGGACCGCAAGCCCCTTGCGTTCTGGGCTACCCGTGACGGCGTCACCTGGAACTGGCCTCCCGCCGGCAATTTCGGGCCCAAGGTTATGCTCATCAATGGATGGAGCGGATCGGGCGGCGATGCTTTCCCGGACTATTTCCGCAAGGCGGGTTTGGGACCTCTTATCGGCAGCCGTACCTGGGGCGGGCTTATCGGTATCAGCGGTGCGCCGCCACTCATCGATGGTGGGAATATTACCGTGCCTACTTTCCGTATGTTCAATCCAGATGGTACCTGGTTCAAGGAGGGGCATGGAGTGGATCCGGACATCCCTGTGGCGGAGGACCTCACACAGGCGGCACAGGGTAAGGACAATCAATTGGAAAGAGCGATCACGGAGATCAATAAGCTGTTGAAGGAAAAAGGATTTACGCCGCCGGCGCGGCCGGCTGCGGAGACGAGATAAGCGTAAAGCCCCCGGTGTCGCCGGGGGCTAGCTGTCTGCTGCCAGTACAAATAATCCTCCCAGGCATTCGTCTGCCATACCATTACTCTTCAATTAGCTTGTGTTTGGAGGATTTGCCGGAGCGCATCTCTTCGATGGCGTCGTCAAGCCGTTTTTGATTAGTTTTGCTGCTGACCAAATGAAGTGTTTCCTGGATGGAGTTATATTCTTCCAGCGACATGATCACCACATTTTTACCCTTGCTCAGGGAGACAAGCACGATCTCGCTATTGTCATTGACCATGTTCAGGTTCTCAGCCAGACTATTGCGTAATTCCGTAAAATTTACAACTTGCATACGTAAGTACTTAATTAAGTACAGATTTAAGAACTTATTTTGGATATTACAAAGACGATTTTATTAAAATA